>JALERU010000010.1 GCA_022764045.1 Clostridiales bacterium
AATCGGCATTGCCACCTGTGTTGCGCTCATCAAGGAGAGCCGGATGCTGGCCAAGATGCTCCGGGCCCATGGCTTTGAGGTCTACGGGATCAGCTGCAAGGCCGGCGAGGTCCCCAAGACCGAGCTGGGCATCCACCCCAAGTACCACGGCCCCGGCCACATCGCCTGCAACCCCATCCTCCAGGCTCAGCTGCTGGCGGAGGAGGGCACGGAGTTCAACATTGTTATGGGCCTGTGCGTGGGCCACGACAGCCTCTTTTACAAGCACAGCAAGGCCGTTACCACCACCCTGGTGGTGAAAGACCGGGTGCTGGTCCACAACCCCGTCATGGCCCTGTACACCGCCGAGGGATATTACGAATATCTGAACCATCCCTTAGAGGATTGAAAAAACCTCCCGCCCGGGCTTGAAGCCCGGGCGGTTTTCTGCACCCAAAATGTCAAGAAAACTTGGCGAAACCACTTGACAAGTGTACTTGGTAATGGTATCCTAAAGATGCAAAGAAAACTTGGCAGAAGAGCGGTAAGGAGGATGCACAATGGAGAAAAATGAGATCTTGCGCAGGGCGCAGGACCGGGCCTGGGAGAGGCCGGACGAAAGGGAGGTCTCTTTCGACCAGAAAGGCAGAAAGCTCGCCATGAGGGTGGGCGTGGTCCTTTGCGTGCTGATTGCCGCCTGTAAGCACGCCTTCCATCAGCCTGCGGGGGATGTGATGTTCCTGCTGTGGGCCATATCGGCAATCCCATGCTTTTACACATGGTATCGTCTGCGGGAAGGCTTGCATCTGCTCGGGGGAACGGTATTCGCGGTGCTGGCGGCCATAGAGGGAGGACATTATTTGTGGTTTCTTCTTGGATAAGAAGCTGGTGGCGGGGAGATTGGCCAGGGTTACGCCGGCCCAACGAGAGAGTAACCCAGGCCCCCACCCCCGCTGGCAAGGGGAAAATATTAGGGCGGAACCTGAAGGAGGACACACAATGGAGAAAAATGAGATTTTGAAAAAGGCCCAGGCTCAGAGAGGGGCCGACGAGCTGGAAGCCCACGTAAAGGACCGCAGCAGTGCCGTTGCCATCTCGGTGGGATTTATCGTTTGTATCGCCGTGGTGATCTGTAAGCAGGTGGCCCACCTGCCTTCCGATGACGTGTTCATGGTCTATTGGACGATGTTTTCTGCGGTCAACTTTTACCAATGGTACCGCCTGCGCAAAAGAAAGGACTTGGGCTTTGGAATTTCAGGCGCGGCCTTGGCGGCGATTCATGGGGTAAGGCTTTTTGGATCTCTGTTCGGGTGAGGCGCCGATATGGACAACGACCTGATTTTACACAACAACCTAAAAAGCGCCCGAGGGGAGAAGGGCCTCTCCCAAGGGGAGCTGGCCAAGCTGGTGGGGGTCTCCCGCCAGACCATCAGCTCCATCGAGACCGGGCAGTTTAACCCCACCGCCAAGCTGGCCCTGCTGCTGTGCGTGGCCCTGGATAAAAAATTTGAAGAGCTCTTTTACTTTTGATACTATGATTCCATAAAAACAAGATTTTTATGGAATCAGCAACGCGAACGCGTTGCTCTTTTCAGCGGCTTTGCCGCTGAAAAGACGTCTCATACATCATTTGACGCACCTGTGGTGCGATAAAAAGCAGCCTTTTGCAAAGTCTATTTTTTATCGAATGATAGTATGACCGCCCAAGCGCCTCCAGGTCTCCTGGGGGCGTTTTTACGGTCCCCTGGCGCGGCGGCCTTTTCCTGGCAGGGGGCGGTTTCCGTCGAAAACGGGCGAGGTTCCCCGGGTTTGCTGTCAATGCCGCCTAATTTCTCGGCCTCTTTTTACAAAAAATTTCTCCCAATCTCACATTTTGTTAAAATTTATCTTTCCATTTCCGCCCAGGGATGCTATAATGAATCCAAACTATAAGCGGTGGTGCGCCCACCGTCCAGGCGAAGCGCACGCCAAAATTTTATTTTTGGCCTGTAGATCGAACAAAGAGTAACAGTTTGTTTCCGTTGTCCCTCCCTTGGGGCCGGAGACATGCGGACCTCTTTTCTCCCGGAAGCACATTTCCCGGGGTGGTTTCGGATATGATAGAGAAAGGCCTCCCCTTGAGGCCGCGCCTGGCTTGCTTTTTCCTTTGCTACTATTCCGTTTTTTGAGAATCATATAAAAGAAGGTGCCGTTTTGACAAAGTATGTGATCAGCGGTGGAAAACCTCTCCATGGCGAGGTTGAGATCAGCGGCGCGAAGAATGCCGCTGTGGCCATTCTTCCCGCAGCTCTTCTGGTGGACGGAGTCTGCCGGATTGAAAATGTTCCCAACATCAGCGACGTGACCCTGATCCTGGGGATTATGCAGGACCTGGGCGTGAAAGTGCGTATGATCAACCCCACCACGGTGGAGCTGGATTGCTCCAAGGTGTATAAACAGAATGTCCCCTATGAACTGGCCCGCCAGATCCGCGCCTCCTACTATCTCATTGGCGCCCTGCTGGGTCGCTTTGGCCGCGCCGAGGTCCCCCCACCCGGCGGCTGTGACCTGGGGGTGCGACCCATCGACCAGCACCTGAAGGGTTTCTCCGCCATGGGGGCGGAGATTCAGGTGGAGAACGGCTTTGTCTACGCTGCCTCTCCCACCGGCCGCCTGCACGGGGCACAGGTCTATCTGGATGTGGTCTCCGTGGGGGCCACCATGAATATCCTTCTGGCCGCCGCCCTGGCCGACGGACTGACCGTCATCGAAAACGCCGCCAAGGAGCCCCACATCGTGGACCTGGCTAACTTCCTCAACTCCATGGGCGCCGACATCATGGGCGCCGGAACCGACGTCATCAAGGTCCGGGGAGTGAAGGCCCTGCGGGGGGGCATCTATTCCATCATCCCCGACCAGATCGAGGCGGGCACCTACATGACCGCCGTGGCCGCCGCCGGGGGAGAGGTGCGTATCAACAACATCATCCCCAAGCACCTGGACTGCATCACCGCCAAGCTGGTGGAGATGGGCGTGGAGATCGAGGAAGAGGGGGATTCCCTCATTGTCCGCCGTGCCGGCAAGCTCACCAGCACCAACGTGAAGACCATGCCCTATCCCGGCTTTCCCACCGATATGCAGCCCCAGATCGCCGCCGTCCTGTGCCTGGCCGAGGGCACCAGCATCCTCAACGAGGGGATCTGGGACAACCGCTACCGCTATGCCGACGAGTTCCGCCGCATGGGGGCCAACATTCAGGTCAACGGCAAGGTGGCCGTCATCGAAGGGGTCCAGGCCCTCACCGGCGCCCCCGTCTGCGCCTGTGACCTGCGGGCCGGGGCCGCCATGATCGTGGCCGGCCTGGCCGCCAACGGCGTGACTGAGGTGGATCAGGTCTACTACATTGAGCGGGGCTATGAGAACATTGTGGGAAAGCTGGCCAAGCTGGGCGCCGATATCCGCGAGGAGATCATCCCCGAGGATGACTGGCGCAACGGCAACGGTGTGGGCTGATTCCCTTTCCCGAAAAACGATCCCTATCCGGCAGGCACGCCGGAGATCCGCAAGGCAATTCGCCAGTGGACGGTGGGCATGCCTGCCGTCCACTTTTTATGTTTGTTCGTTGGTATCTTTTTTTTCAGGAGCATAGGCTATGGTAACCATTCAACTCATCTGCGTGGGGAAGCTGAAGGAGAAGCACTTCGCCGCCGCTTGCGCGGAATATGGTAAGCGGCTGGGGGCCTTCTGTAAGCTCACCGTCACTGAGCTGGCGGAAGACCGCCTGCCCGAAAACCCTTCTCCCGCCCAAATCGACGCCGCCCTGGAAAAGGAGGCGGGGGCCATCTTGGCCAAGCTCCCCAAGGGGGGCAAGGTCATCGCCCTGTGCGTGGAGGGCGACCTGCTGGACAGCCCCGCCCTGGCCGCCCAGATGGAAAAGTGGACGGTGGAAGGGGTCTCGCACCTGACCTTTCTCATTGGCGGGTCCTTCGGCCTGCATCCCTCGGTGAAGGCGCGGGCCCAACTGCGCCTGTCCATGTCCCCCATGACCTTTCCCCACCACCTGGCCCGGGTCATGGTGCTGGAGCAGATCTACCGGGCCTTCCAGATCACCGCTGGAACCCGCTACCACAAATAATCGGATTTTCAGAAAGGAGTTCCCTTATGTCCTATCAGCAGCAATATGAACGCTGGCTGCGCAGCCCCGCCCTCTCCCCCCAGGAAAAGGCCGAGCTGGAGGCCATGGCCCAGGACCCCAAAGAGGTGGAGGACCGCTTTTTTAGTCTCCTGGAGTTCGGCACCGCCGGTCTCCGGGGCGTCATGGGCTTGGGCCTGCGGCGGATGAACCTCCATGTGATCCGCCACGCCACCCAAGCCTTTGCCCAGGTGATCCTGGCCGAGGGACCCCAGGAGGCCGCCAGAGGGGTGGCCATCTGCTACGACTGCCGGGTGAACTCTCAGGCCTTTGCCCGGGCCGCCGCCGGGGTCATGGCGGGCAACGGCATCCCCGTGCGCCTGTTCGAAGAAATGCGCCCCACCCCGGAGCTCTCCTTTGCCGTGCGGGAGTACGGCTGCGTGGCCGGGTTGAACGTCACCGCCAGCCATAACCCGCCCGAGTACAACGGCTATAAGGTCTACTGGTCCGACGGGGCCCAGCTCCCTCCCCGGCACGCCGCCGCCATCGCCGCCCAGATGGAGAAGCTGGACGTCTTCGACGATATCCAGTCCATGGACTATGACCAGGCCCTGGCCCAGGGGATGATCACCCTCATGGGCAAGGAGACCGACGAGAAATTCCTGGGCCATGTGCTGGACCAGATCAACGACAAGGCGGCCGTCGCCCAGGTGGCCGACACCTTCCGCATGGTCTACACCCCCTTCCACGGCACCGGCTACCAGCAGATTCCCTATGTGCTGGGCCAGTTGGGGATCAAGCACCTCCACTGCGTGCCGGAGCAGATGGTCATCGACGGCACCTTCCCCACGGTGAAGTCCCCCAACCCCGAGACCCCCGAGAGCTTCGCCCTGGCGGCAGAGCTGGCAAAACAGGTGGACGCCCAGTTCATCCTGGGCTCCGACCCCGACGCCGACCGGGTGGCCATCCAGGTGAAGGACAAGGACGGCCAGTACGTCCAGATCTCCGGCAACCAGACCGGCGTCCTCCTGCTGGACTACCTCATCGGGGCCAAGAAGCGGGCCGGGACCCTCCCCGCCGATGCGGTGGCCCTCAAATCCCTGGTAACCACCGACATGGCCCGGGTGGTGGCCGAGAAAAACGGGGTGAAATCCTACAACACCTTCACCGGCTTTAAGTTCATGGCCGAAAAGAAAAACCAGCTGGAGGCCGCCGGCCAGGGCCACGTGATCTTCTCCTACGAGGAGTCCATCGGCTATATGATCGGCGACTACATCCGGGACAAGGACGCCGTCACCGCCGCCCTCCTCCTCACCGAGATGACCGCCTGGTACGCCGCCCAGGGCATGACCCTGCTGGACGCGATGGAGGCCCTCTATGAGAAGTACGGCCACTACGCCGAGAAGACCCTGAACCTGGTCATGCCCGGCCTGGAGGGCATGGCCAACATGAAGGCCCTCATGGCCTCCCTCCGCCAGACGCCCCCCACCCAGATTGCCGGCACCCCGGTGAACCTCCAGCGAGACTACCAGGACGGCACCCAGCGGGACACCGCCACCGGCCAGACCACGGCCATGGAGCTGGTGGGCTCCAACGTCCTCAGCTACGTCCTGGCCGACGAGACCACCATCGTGGTGCGCCCCTCGGGCACCGAGCCCAAGATCAAGGTCTACCTCCTGGCCCAGGGCCCCGATGGGGCTGCCTGTCAGGAAAAGATCACCAAGTACGCCGCCTGGGCCGAAGGGCTCAAGGAGCTGGCAAACTGACCTCTGGAAGCCAAAATAAACGTGACCCGCCCTGCTGTACTGTTTTGCAGGGCGGGTCTTTTTTCTGCGATGGGGACGGCGGGGCCATGACGCACGCGGAGGAATCCTCCAGGCTTGCCCTCATCCGACCCGGCTTCGCCGGCCCACCTTCCCCCCAGGGGAAGGCGTTGGCAAGCCCTGTATGGCTTATGTAGAAAACTACCGCAGCAATCACCCCAGCGTAGCATAGCACGTAGGCTTCCCCTCGGGGGGAAGCTGTCAGCGCAGCTGACTGATGAGGGGGCGATCTGGAATAGCGGTGGGTAGTGGAATCCCGTTGCCACCTTGGGCCGGTGGGTCTATTACCCACGCTGTGGAATCCTCCAGGCTCGCCCTCATCCGACCCGGGCCATTGGCCCGGCCCACCTTCCCCCCCAGGGGAAGGCGATTGGCAAAGCCTGTGTGGCTTATGTAGAAAACTACCGTAGCAAAAACCCCAACTTGGCATAGCTGACGGATGAGGGGGCAATCCGGAAGACCGATGGGTAGAAGAATCCCTCTGCCTCCTTACCCCACCCAAGAATTCCCACCACCTCCCCGCATAACCCGCCTCCCCCCGGCATAGAGTGAACCAACTGAAATCACCGGGAGGTCCTTCTATGAAGAAACTCTGCGCAACCATTCTCTGTCTGGTCCTCTGCCTGGGCCTCCTTCCCGCCCAGGCGGCGGGGCCGGAGGTCAGCGCCAAGGCAGTCCTGCTCATGGAAAAAACCACAGGGGAAGTCCTGTATGAAGAAAACTCCCACGAGCCTCTGGAGCTGGCCAGCGTCACCAAGGTGATGACCATGCTCCTCATCATGGAGGCCCTGGACGAGGGGACCATCACCAAGGAGACCATGGTCCCCGTCTCCGCCACCGCCGCGGGGATGGGGGGCTCTCAGGTTTACATGAAGGAGGGGGAGGAGTTCTCCGTCCACGACATGCTCAAGGCCATTGCCGTGGCCTCAGGCAACGACGCCTGCGTGGCCATGGCGGAATATCTGGCCGGCAGCGAGAGCTCCTTTGTGGAGAAGATGAACGCCCGGGCAGCGGAGCTGGGGATGGAAAACACCGTCTTCTGCAACTGCACGGGCCTGCCCGCCGAGGGCCACCACTCCTCGGCCTATGACATCGCCCTCATGTCACGGGAACTCATCCTCCACCACCCGGACATCCGGGACTACACCACCATCTGGATGGACACCCTCCGGGACGGGGCCTTTCAACTGGCCAACACCAACAAGCTCATCCGCTTCTACGACGGGGCCACGGGACTGAAAACCGGCTCCACCGACGCTGCCCTCTACTGCCTGTCGGCCACGGCGGAGAAGGAGGGCATGGAGCTCATCGCCGTGATCCTGGGCTCGCCCACCTCGGCCGACCGGTTCGACACTGCCAAGGCTCTGCTCAACTACGGCTTCGCCGGCTACGCCCTGGTGACCGTGGCGCCTTCGGAGCCCATCCCCCCAGTGGAGGTTACCCTGGGGACCGCGCCCAGCGTCCAGCCGGTGCTCACCCAGGACAGCCAGCTCCTGCTGGCCAAGGCCGACGCGGCCAAGGTCTCCACCACCATCGACCTGGCGGACACCCTCCAGGCCCCGGTGGAGCAGGGCCAGGAGCTGGGGAACCTCACCGTCCTGGTGGACGGGAAAGAGACCCAAACCCTCCCCCTGGTGGCCCAGGAAGGGGTGCCCCGGCTCACCCTTTGGCAGGTGTACCGGGGGATGCTGGAAACCCTCTTTTGCGGTGTATGACCCTCTGCCAGCCAGTGCTTCCCCAGACCAAAACGGGACGGCTTCCGCCGTCCCGTTTTTGCGCCCCGTCAGCAGAGAAGGGTGCCGCCCCCTTCCTCCGGCCCGGGCCCTTCGGGCAGCCGGGGCAGGACAAAAAACAGCACCCCCTGGCGGGAGGCGAAGGACTTGACCTCCATGGTTTCGGGGATGGGATGGCGGGCCTGGGCCAGGGCCCGGTGGATCAGGGGGAGAACGGCCTCCTGGGTCAGGGGCCGGGCGGCGGGGAGCTCCTCGTGGGAGAAATAGAGCACCGAGCCGGTGTCGATGGCGGAAATGGTCATAGCTGCCTCCTAAGTAAGTTGGATTAGATCGTCCTATAGTATAAGACAAACCGGCCCCCTAGAGCAAATGTAAAGGTTACCAGTGGGAAAAGAAGTTGGCAGCGGGGCGGAAATATGGTATAATTTCTAAGATATCCGGCGAAAGAGGGGCTTGGCCCCGGCCTTCGCCCAGACTTCCAGAGAAATCGAGGTACAGCCAATGGAATTCAAGGAAGAAATGATCTCTCAGGAGAGAGTGTATAACGGCATCATTGTGAACGTCCGCCGGGATAAGGCCCGGCTGATGGACGGCCGGGTGACCAACCGGGAGGTGGTGGAGCACCCCGGCGGGGTGGCTGTGTTCGCCATGGACAGCCAGGGCCGGGTGGCCCTGGTCCGCCAGTTCCGCTACCCCATCGGGGAGGAGACCCTGGAGCTCCCCGCCGGCAAGCTGGAGCCCGGAGAGGACCCCCGGGAGAGCGGCCTGCGGGAGCTGGTGGAGGAGACCGGCCTGGTGCCCAAGACCTTCCGGTCCATGGGCCTGAGCTATTCCTCCCCGGGGATCTTTGCCGAGCGGATCTATCTCTTCTTTGCCAAGGACCTGGTCCAGGAGGCCCCCCGCCCGGACGACGGGGAGTTTGTGGAAACCGTTTGGGTGCCCTACCAGGAGCTGCTGGAGATGGTCCGCCAGGGGAAAATCCAGGATGGAAAGACCCTGGCGGGCATCCTGAAGGCCTCTTTCCTGCTGCCCGAGGCCCAGGGCTGAGCCAAAGACAGGAGGCTGCCGTATGGACAGAAAACAAAAGGTTCTCATTGTGGAGGACGAGAAGAACATTGTGGACATCCTCCGCTTTAACCTGCGCAAGGAGGGGTACGACACCCTGGAGGCCTTCGACGGGGTCACCGGCCTCCGCCTGGCCCTGGAGGAGAGCCCCGACCTGATCCTGCTGGACCTGATGCTGCCGGAGATGAACGGCTTTGAGGTGTGTAAGCTCCTGCGGGACAAGGGCAGAAGCACCCCCGTCCTCATCATCACCGCCCGGGAGGAGGAGAAGGACAAGATCCTGGGCCTGGACCTGGGGGCCGACGACTATATCACCAAACCCTTCTCCATCCGGGAGCTCATGGCCCGGGTCAAGGCCAACATCCGCCGGGTGGCCATGGCGGCCCAGACTTCTCCCCAGCCCCAGGAGGAAGCCTTGGACCTTGGCCGCCTGGTGATTCACAAGGAGGGAGCCCGAGCCACCAAGGACGGGGAGAACTTGGAGCTCACCCAGCGGGAGTTTGAGCTGCTCACCTACCTGGCCTCCCACGCCGGCCGGGTCTTCTCCCGCCAGGAGCTCATGGAGCGGGTGTGGAACTACGAGGGCTACGTGGGGGACGTGCGCGGGGTGGATGTGGCCATCCGCCGCCTGCGGGAAAAGTTAGAGGACGACCCCGCCCAGCCCAAATACATCATCACCCGCCGGGGCGCGGGCTACTACTTCCAGAAAGACACCTAACACGCCCAGGTGAGAGAGGAGAAGAAGGATGCTGCGAAGCCTGCACATGAAGCTGGTGCTGATTATGATCCTGCTGGTGGTCTGCCTGATGACCATCACCGGGGCCTTTCTCATCAACTCCGTCAACCGCTTCTATCTCAACGAATTTTACACCCAGATGGCGGAGGTTTTCAGCCGGGACACCGAGTTTGTCCGGGACCTGGTCACCGCCAAGGAGGGGGAGACCGACGGCGCCCAGGCCATCGACCAGATCCTGCTGGCCAAGATGGGGACCCTGGGGGTGGACGGCAAAAACCGGAACTATTACATCTTAGACGGCAAAACCGGCGCCATCCTGTCCTCCTCCGACGGGGACGCGGGCCAGAGCCTGGAGGGGCTGACCCCCAACCTCCTCATTGCCCTGAACGAGGGGCGGGAGGGGAATGAGAGTGACCTCACCGCCAACTATATGGACCTAGCCCTCCCCATCAGCCGGGGGGGACAGGACTACATCATCTACGTGCTGGACCAGTGCTCCACGGTGCGGGAGCTGAACAGCCAGCTCTTCCAGCTCATCATCGAGTCCCTGGCCTTTGGCCTGGTGATCTCGGTGCTGCTGTCCTTCCTGCTGTCTAAGGCCATGGTCAACCCCATCCGGGCCCTGACCCGGGGGGTGAAGCGGGTGGCCGAGGGGGACTTCGGCCATGAGCTGCAAACCGAGTCCCACGACGAGATTGGGGTGCTGACCAACGCCTTCAACGCCATGGCCGGCCAGCTCCAGACCACCATTCGGGAGGTGGACAGCGAGCGCACCAAGCTCAGCACCCTCTTCCTCCACATGACCGACGGGGTGGTGGCCTTTAACCAGAGCGGGGAGGTCATCCACTCCAACCCCGCCGCCGAGGAGATGCTGGATATGGCCATCCCCGTGGGCGGGGCCGTCACCTATCAGGATCTCTTCGGGGAGATCGCCCCCCTGGAGACCATCCTCACCCTGGACCAAGACTGCCTGGAGAGCGAAACCGTCCGGGGAGAGCGCATCCTGCTCTATCTCTTGGCCCCCTTTGACCGGGAAAAGCAGGTGGGGGTCCTGGTGGTGGTCCACGACGTGACCCAGCAGGTGAAAAACGAGACCATGCGAAAGGAATTCGTGGCCAACGTCTCCCACGAACTGCGCACCCCCATCACCAACATCCGCAGCTACGCCGAGACTTTGGAAGAAAATCCCGACCTGCCCCCGGAGATGACCACCGGCTTCCTGCATGTCATCCTCAATGAGAGCGACCGGATGACCCACATCGTCCAGGACCTGCTCACCCTGTCCCGGTTCGACTCGGGCCACAGCCAACTGAACCTGACCACCTTCCCCTTCGCCGACGTGCTGGAGGACAGCTACCAGGCCGTGCGCATCGAGGCCCAGCGCCACGGCCACAGCCTGTCTCTGGAGGGGACGGAGGACCTGCCCAGCCTCCGGGCTGACCGGGAGCGGGTGCTCCAGGTGATTATGAATATCCTCTCCAACGCCATCAAATACACTCCCGACGGGGGGAACATCGCCATGTCCGCCGGCGCCGACCAAGATCGGGTGTGGCTGGAGGTGGCCGACAACGGCATCGGCATCCCGCCGGAGGACCGGGAGCGCATCTTCGAGCGGTTCTACCGGGTGGACAAGGCCCGCTCCCGGGAGTCCGGGGGCACCGGCCTGGGCCTGTCCATCGCCCAGGAGATCATCCGCCAGCACGAGGGTAGCCTTACCCTGGTGGACCGGCCCGGCCCCGGCACCACCCTGCGGATGGAGCTCAAGCGCGGGGGACCCAAGCCATGAGAGGAAAGCGCAGCCGCCGGCAGGTGGACCGGCTGGAAAATATTCTCATCCTTCTTCTGGTCTGCTCCGCCCTCTTCCTCCTCCACCGGACGGGGATCTTCCAAAGCATCACCGGCCAGGGGACGGGAGGGGGGAGCGAGAGCTTCCTCACCGGGGTGCAGGACACCGCCCTGGCCCGGGGGACCCCCGTGCGCCTGATGGTCCAGACCTCCGCCGGGCGCTATGGCGTCCAGTACGACCAGGAGAAGGTGGACAGCCTTTATCAGCAGGATCTAAACGACCTGCTCATGGCGTCGGTGGACGCCATGGATTCGGTGAAGGAGGTCTCCCAAGAGACCTGGCAGCAGGCCGTGACCCAGAGCAGCGCCTGGGTCTATTACGATTTTCTGTACGACGTCTCCTTCACCGGCCAGAGCAGCCGGGGGGAGGGGGCAGCCCGCCGCTACCTGATCACCGGGCGCAATGGCCGGGCGGAGTCTGTGTACTATTACAATGAGGGGAGCGAGACCTATTACCAGGGCCAGCTTCGGGAGAGTGGCCTGCCCCTGCCTGAGGCCCTGGAAAGCCTGCCCACCAACCAGGGCCGCTTCGCCTTTGAGGACGGGGAGCTGTCCCAGCTGCTGGCCCCGGACATGATGCTCCTGTCCCAATCCATCCTCTGCCCGGTCTACACCGCCTCCAACCCCGTGGCGGACTGGGGGGCCGAGGAGCGGGAGGACCTGCTGAACGCCCTGGACTTTAACCTCCGAGCCTCCGCCATCTATGAGACCGCCGACGGCACGGTGATCCAGGAGGGGTCGGACACCCTCCGCATCCAGAAAAGCGGCAAGGTGATCTTCCACGGCGCCGAGAGCGGCGAGGCCCGGTTCCAGGCCCTTTCCGCCCGGGAAAAGGACCTGCAGATCAAGGCCGAGGAGCTTTTGGCGGCGGTGGCCCAGGGGGAAGCGGGGGAGGGCAGGATGCTCTGCCAGGCCATTGAAACCCTGGCCGACGGCAGCGTGGAGCTGCGGTTCTGCCGCCTGCTGGGCGGGGCTGAGGTCCAGGTGTGGGAGGAGGGCTGGAGCGCCCGGTTCGTCTTTTCCGGCAGCTCTCTCACCGGCTTTACCATCTACCTGCGGGAGTACACCCCCACCGGCCAGACCCGGGGGGTCCTGCTGGAACGGCAGGCTGCTGCTGCGGCCGCCGCCCAGGGGCAGACCGGCAAGGAGCTTCAGATCTACTACCCGGACAACGCCGCCTCGGAGCTCCGCCCCGGCTGGAGCGTTCGGGAGAACCATAAGGAGGGCTGAGCATGGAACGATCCAAACTGAAGCTGACGGTGATCTTCCTGCTGGCCGTTCTCAACCTGGTCCTTCTGGGCTGCGTGATCTTCCAGTACCACCAGGCCCGGTCCTATGAGAAAATGACCCAGACCCAAATCCTGATCTATCTGGAAAACAACGGGATCACCGCCCGGCGGGAGACCATCCCCTGGCAGACCGCTCTGACCACCCAGCCCGCAGACCTGGCGGACCAGTTGCTGGAGGGGGAGGAACTCCCCGTCCAGGGCCTGCCCGCCAGCTGTGAGATCCAGCCCGCTCGGGAGACCGCCACCCTGCTCATGGACTTTGTCCGGGGCCTGGACGAACTGGACTGGACCTGCGCGGAGCTGCGGTCCATTGCGGAGGGCTATCACTACAGCGGCGAGGGAGACCGGGCGGTCCTCACCCCCGTGTGGATTTTGGAAACGGACAACGGCCGCTTCCAGCTGGACTGCGCCGACGGGGATCTGACCCAAGTCAACTGAATCAGACGGCAAGAGGGAATCAGCTCTCTTGCCGTCTTTTCCTTGGCGGCAGAAAAAATTCCCCTGATACTAATTTCAAATGAAATTCTTTCATTTGAAACACGCACGCTACGCGTGCTGGCGGTGCTTCGCACCGCCCCGTCTCATACAAAACTCGACGCGCTTCGCGCTATAAAAAACTAAAGTTTTTTAACGAGTTTTAGTATGAAACCAGGGGAAATGGGGAACTTTTTCCGCCGGACTTCGTCTAATACTATAATTCCAAAGAAAAGGAGATGATCCCATGAGAAAGCAAAAAGGGAACCGAAAGAGCTCGCCCTGGCGCGGCCTGGCCGCCATGGGCCTGTGCGCCGTGCTGGTGGTGGCTCTGGCCGGGACCTCCCTGGCGGCCCAGACCCCGGGGGAGGAGGGCTTTTTATCCCGCCAAGTGACGGCCCTGGCCCAGGCCCTGGGGCGGCAGCCCACGGGGGCGAAACCCCTGACTCCCGTGACGCCCCCCAAGGGGGATGCCTTTCTAGAGGACAACCCCGTCAGCGATGCCTTCCTGGCGGCCCAGGCGGACTTCGCCTACGCTACCGCCGCCCAGGTCATGGGCGGGGCCACAGGGAACGTGAGCTATTCCCCCCTCTCCCTCTACTACGCCCTGGCCCTGGCCGCCACCGGCGGGGAAGGGGAGACGGCGGCGGAGCTGCTGGACCTGCTGGGGGTGGAGAGCAAGGAGGAGTTGGCCGCCCAGAGCGCCAACCTCTACTGCCGGCTCTATCGGGACAACGAGATCGGGAAGCTGCGCATTGCCAACTCCCTGTGGATGAACCAGGGGGTCCAGTGGAAGGGGGTCTTTGTAGACCAAGCCGCCCAAAGCTTTTACGCGGCGTGCTTCCAGGAGGACTTCTCCGACCCCGCCACGGCCCGGAAGATGTCCGCCTGGGTGGCCGGCCAGACCGGCGGCCTACTCCAGCCGGAGATCAGCCTGGACAATCCCCAGCAGATCCTCTCCATCCTGAACACCGTCTATTTCCGGGACCAGTGGATAGACCGGTTCAGCGAGGACCAAACCCAGCCCGATGCCTTCACCCGGGCCGACGGCACCCAGGTCACCTGTGACTTTATGAACCGGACCGATCCCTCCACGGGCTTTTCCAAGGGAGAAAACTACCTCCGAGCTTCCCTGAGCCTGAAAAACGCGGGAGGCATGATTTTTATCCTGCCAGACCGAGACACCAGCGTCCAGGACCTGCTGGCCGACCAGGAGACCCTCCGGGAGGCCCTGGCGGGGGGTGAGAGCTGTTACGGAAAGGTGATTTGGAAAATCCCCAAGTTTGATAGCGGCTGCACGCTGGCCTTGAAAGAGGCCCTCCAGGCCCTGGGGGTGACCCACGCCTTCCGGTCTGACGCCGACTTTTCCGCCATCACCGACCAGACCGCCTGGATCAGCGACGTCCAGCAGCAGACCCGGGTGACCCTCAACGAGGAGGGGGTGGCCGCCGCAGCCTTTACAAACATCAGCTTTGCCGGCTCCGCTCCCCCCGAGGACCGGGGGGAGATGATCCTGGACCGCCCCTTCCTCTACGCCATCACTTCTCCCGACGGCGGCCTTCTCTTCCTGGGGGTCTGCCAGGACCCCACGGTATGAGCCGGAGAAAGTTTTGAAAATTTGTAGTATTTTGTCGCCGCCCATGGTATACTGATTTTCCAAAGAAAGGTGGGCGTGTATGGAATACGGGATGCGGTTTTTGCGGGTGCTGGTGGTCTTTTGCTTTGGCAACATGCTGGTGCTCTTTGGGCGTCTGGCGGTGCTGCCCGGCTGGCTCACCGGCGTGGTGGTGGCGGCCCTGGCGGTGGCCTATGTGGTGCTCAATGTCCGCCCCCGGGCGGCCAAGGGAGCCACCCGCCGGCTCCGGGCTCTGCTGGGGGGCTATGAGCTGCTGCTGGTGGCCTTTTGGGCCATTTTGGCCACCACCCTGTTCTATGGGCTCCTCAGCTGGACCGGCCTGCTGACCCGGCTCAGCGGCGGGCAGCCCCAGTGGATGCTGGTGGTGGCCCAGGCCCTGCTCTTTGTGCCGGTGATCCTGGTGCTGCTGGTCAACGGCTTTTTCCGGGTGCTCCTTACCTGCCGCCGGCTGCGGGTGGTCTGGCGGGTGCTGCTCTTTCTGGGCTGGTGGGTGCCGCTGTTTCACCTGTATCTATTCTACCGGGTGCTCAAGGCCGCCCGCCATGAGTATTATTTCGAGCTGGCCCGGCTGGAGATGGAGTCCGTCCACGAGGAAAACCAGGACTGCAAGACCCAATATCCCATCGTGCTGGTCCACGGCATCTTCTTCCGGGACTGGCAGCACCTGAACTACTGGGGTCGGATTCCCCAGAGCCTGGAGAAGTGCGGGGCCCAGCTTTACTATGGCGGCCAGCAGTCGGCGGCCCCCGTGGCGGTGTCGGCGGTGGAGCTTCGGGACCACATCCAGGAGGTCCTGGACAAGACTGGGGCCGAGAAGGTCAACTTGATCGCCCATTCCAAGGGCGGGCTGGACAGCCGCTACGCCATCTCCCGCCTGGGCCTGGCCCCCCATGTGGCCTCCCTGACCACGGTGAACACCCCCCACCGGGGCTGCGTCTTTGCCAGCCACCTGCTGGACACCCTGCCCCAGTGGCTGCAAAGGTGGCTGGAGCGCCGGTATAACAGCCTCTTCCACGCCCTAGGGGACGAATCCCCGGACTTCATGGGCGGGGTGCGGGACCTGTCGGACCGGGCCTGCTCCGCCTTCAACGAGGCCACCCCCGATGCCGAGGGGGTCTATTACCAGAGCGTCATGTCCACCATGACAAGGGGCAGAAGCGCCGGCTTCCCCCTGAACCTCACCTGGCGCCTGGTGAACAAATATGACAGGGAGCCCAACGACGGCCTGGTAACCCCTTCCTCCGCCCGGTGGGGCCACGATCTGGGCTGCCTGACCGTCCCCGGCAAGCGGGGCCTCTCCCACGGGGACGTCATCGACTTGCTCCGGGAGGATATCCCTGGTTTCCCCGTGCGGGAGCACTACATCGGCCTGGTGAAGGGCTTAAAGGAAAAGGGCTTTTAAGGACAAAGCAGCGGAAAACCACGTTGGGT
Source organism: Clostridiales bacterium (assembly GCA_022764045.1). Classification (GTDB taxonomy): domain Bacteria; phylum Bacillota; class Clostridia; order Oscillospirales; family Oscillospiraceae; genus Evtepia. The sequence goes on from JALERU010000010.1 coordinate 16,123, forward strand.
TTTCCGCTGCTTTTGCCTGTGTCGTCAGATCAGCCCGTATTTTTCTTTTAACTGGAGGATGCGCAGTACGCTTTGGTCCAGCCGCTCCTGGGAAATGGTCCCGTCCTGCACGGCGGCCAGGACGGCGTCATAGGCCTCGGAGAGGCTTTCCGGCATCAGCAGCACATCCGCCCCGGCCTCCAGGGCCATCAGGGCGGCCTGACCGGGGGCATAGGCGTCGGTGATGGCCTCCATGGAGAGGGAGTCGGTGACGACCACCCGCTGGAACCGGAGCTCCCCCCGGAGCTTTTCGGAGATCATCTCCCGGGACAGGGAGGCGGGCAGGCCGTCCTGGGTGGCGTTGGGGGTGGTGATGTGGCCCACCATCACCGCGTCGGCTCCCGCCGCCATGCCGGCCTGGAAGGGATACATCTCGCAGGTGAGCATCTCCTGCCAGGTCTTGTCGGTGGAGGCGTAGCCCTTGTGGCTGTCCTGGGCGGTGTCGCCGTGGCCGGGGAAGTGCTTCAGGGCGCAGGCCACGCCCCCCTCGTGGAAGCCCTCCACCACGGCGCTGATCATCATGGCCGCCTCCTCGGGGGAGGAGCTAAAGGCCCGGCTGCCGATGACGGGGTTGTCGGGGTTGGTGTTCACGTCGGCCACCGGGGCAAAGTCCCACTGGAAGCCCAGGTCCCGGAGGTAGCCGCCGATGGTAAGCCCCACCTCCTTGGCCTTGGCCGGGTCACCGGAGGCGCCGATGGCGGCCATGTCGCTGAACTGGGGCACGTCAAAGCCACCGCTGTTGGCAATCCGGGAGACCGTGCCCCCTTCCTCGTCCACGGCGAAGAGCAGGGGGACCTGGGACCCCCGGGACAGACCGGTCATCAGTTGGGCGAGCTGGTCAGGGTCCTGCAGGTTTTTCCCGAAGAGGACGAAGCCCCCCACCGGATAGGTCTTTAGGGTGTCCAGGTGTTCCGCGTCCACTTGGGTCAGCCCCGGCCCGTTGGCATCATCCAGCTGCTGGGGAGTCAGGGAGAGATCCAGGGCGTCGGGCCGCACCAGGAAGAGCTGGCCCACCTTTTCCTCGGTGGAGAGCTTGGCCAGCAGCGCCTGGGCGCTGTCGGCGGCCACGGGTTCCATGGCCTCGGGCTCCTCCTGGACTGGGGGTTCCTCTGCCTCTTTGGCGCCGCAGCCGCACAGCAGCCCGGCCATCAGGGCGGCGCAGAGCATCCATTTCCATTTCATCAAGGTATCATCCTTTCTGGGTGGTGGTCATGTAGATGGTTTGTCATAATGGTAGTATACGTCCTCTTCCCAGAAAAGGCAAGGGATGATGTAACCTTGCCTTTTCTGGATGAAGGTGGCAGCGATCATCTTCTACCCACCAATATTCCAAATCGCCCCCTCATCAGTCAGCTGCGCTGACAGCTTCCCCCCGAGGGGAAGCCTGCGCTGCTACGTTACGTTGGGGTGATTGCTGCGGTAGGTTTCTACATAAGCCATACAGGGCTTGCCAATCGCCTTCCCCTGGGGGGGAAGGTGGGCCGGCAAAGCCGGGTCGGATGAGGGCGAGCGTTGAGGATTTCACAGCGTGGGTAATAGATGCACCGACCCAAGGTGGCAACGGGATTCTACTACCCACCGATATTCCAGATCGCCCCCTCATCAGTCACCTTCGGTGACAGCTTCCCCCCGAGGGGAAGCCTACGTGCTATGCTACATTGGGGTTTTTGCTACGGTAGGTTTCTACATAAGCTATACAGGGCTTGCCAATCGCCTTCCCCTGGGGGGGGGGAGGTGGGCCGGCGAAGCCGGGTCGGATGAGGGCGAGCGTTGAGGATTCCACGGCGTTGGTAATAGACGCACGAGCTTCTCCCGAAGGGTACCCACCCACTCCACCGGCGGCCATAAAAAGTGCGCGTACCGAAAGCCGGTACGCGCACGGGTTTGCGAAAAAACTGACCGGGTCAGAACCAGGGCTCAGCCCTCTTCCTGAATGGCCTTGGCGTCGTCGATGGCCTTCTGCTGGGCCATGGGGGGCGCCTCCTCATAGCGGACAAAGTGGAAGGAGAAGGTGCCGCGGCTCTGGGTGATGGAGCGCAGGTCGATGGCGTAAGAGGTCATCTCGGCCATGGGGACCTCGGCCTCCAGGATCTGGTTGCCGTCGTCGGTGGGGTTCATGCCCATGACGCGGCCGCGGCGCTTGTTCAGGTCGCCCATGACGTCGCCCAGGTAGCTGTCGGGGATGGTGACCTTCAGCTCGCCGATGGGCTCGAGAATGGTGGGGTTGGCGTTGGCAATGCCTTCCTTATAGGCCAACTGGGCGGCGGTCTTAAAGGCCATTTCGTTGGAGTCCACGGGGTGGTAGGAGCCGTCGTACAGGGTGGCCTTCAGGCCCACCAGGGGATAGCCGGCCAGCACGCCCTTGTTGGCGGCCTCCCGCAGGCCCTTTTCCACGGCGGGGAAGAAGTTCTTGGGCACGCTGCCGCCGAAGACTTCCTCGGCAAAGATCATGTCCTCAGACTCATACTGGGGCTCGAAGCGAACCCACACGTCGCCGAACTGGCCGGAGCCGCCGGTCTGCTTCTTGTGGCGGCCGTGGGCTTCCACCTTTTTCTTGATGGTCTCGCGGTAAGGCACGCGGGCGGGGCTGAGTTCCGCCTCCACGCCGAAGCGGCTCTTCAGGCGGGAGACCAGCACGTCCAGCTGCATGTCGCCGGCGCCGGAGAGGACCACCTGACGGGTCTCGGCGTTGTTCACCACGGAGAAGGAGGGGTCTTCCTCGTTCATCTTGGCCAGGCCCGCGGCCACCTTGTCGTCCTGGCCCCGGGTCTTGGGGGCGATGGCCTTGGAGTAGCAGGGCTCGGGGAAGGGGATGCCCTTCAGGGCGACCACCTTACGGCTGTCGCACAGGGTGTCGCCGGTCTTCACCTTGTCCATCTTGCCGATGGCGCCGATGTCGCCGCAGGAGAGCTCTTTAACTTCCTCGGCCTTCTTGCCCACCATCTTATACAGGCGGCCCAGCTTTTCCGCTGCGCCGGTGCGGGCGTTGACCAGGGGCAGGTCGGAGGTGATGACGCCGGAGAGGACCTTAATCATCGAATACTTGCCGTACTGATCGGAAATGGTCTTAAACACAAAGCCGGTGGGCACGCCGCCGGGGGAGACCACGAAGTCCTCGGTCTCGCCGTCCTGGGTGGTGGCCTTGTGATAGTTGCCCTCCATGGGATTGGGCAGCAGGTCCACGATGAAGTCCATGAGCATCAGGGAGCCCATGCAGTTGACGGCGGAGCCGAAGAGCACGGGGAACATGGAAAGCTCCCGCACGCCCTGGCGCAGGCCGGTGATCATTTCGGAGTAGGTAAAGGCCTCGCCGCCGAAATACTTGTCCATCATTTCATCGGAGGTCTCGGCCACGGATTCCTTCAGGGCCTCGTTGAACTCGGCCACCACGTCGGCCTTGTCGGCGGGGATGTCCACTTCCACCCGCTTGTAGTTCTGCAGCTCGTAGGCGCGCTTGTTGAGCACGTCGATGAGGCCGGTGGTCTTCTTATCGGCGTCCCACATGGGAACCACCAGGGGAGCGATCTTGTTGCCATAGCGCTCACGCAGGGCGTTGAAGGTGGCGTTGTAATCGCTGTTTTCCTCGTCGGTTTTGGAGATATAGATAAACCGGGGCATGTTGCGCTCCTGGCAGTATTTCCAGACCTTTTCAAAGCCCACGGAAATGCCGTCCTTGGCGGAGCAGACGATGATGGCGGCGTCGGCGGCCCGGAGGGCCTCCATCACTTCGCCGGAGAAATCAAAGGCGCCCGGGGTGTCCAGCAGGTTAATCTTGCAGCCCTTATACTCCAGGGGGGCAACGGCGGTGGAGATGGAAATCTGGCGGCGGATCTCTTCTGCGTCATAGTCGCAGACGGTGTTGCCGTCGGCGCTGTTGCCCATACGGTTGATGGCACCGGTCATAAACAGCAGGCTTTCAGCCAGGGCGGTTTTCCCGCTGCCGCTGTGGCCCACCAAACAGACGTTTCGAATGTTTTGCACGGAATAGCTCATAGCAATGTTCTCTCCTTAATTCAAGTAGGACAGGAGGGAAAGCCCCTCCCGTGCCCAAACGGAGTCACGAACTCCATGGTCATGGAATTAGTATACAACAAGAGTGGGGGCATTGACAACACAAAAAATGAAAATCTACGAAAAAATTTGTAAAAATCGGCGAAAAACTCAGCCGCCTCCCTCTGGGTCTCCGGAGAGGGCCTCCTCCCGGAGCTCTCCAGTGGACTGGGAGACCGCGAAACGGGCTACGGCCTGGCCGTCCTCGTCCTTGCCCAGGAAGACCCACTCGTCCCCATCAAGGCCCTGGGAGGACAGGGTCAGGGAGCGCTCCTGACGGGCCAGGTGGTCAGAGACCAGGGCCTGGGCCTCCTCCTCTGTGACCAGCCCGGCGCTGGCGTCGGATGGAGGAGGCGCGCTGCCGCTGCTGCCGCCCTCCGAGGGCGGGCTGCTGGGGACGGCGGAGGGAGGATCGGCGGGGGAGGGATCGGATTTGTTTTCGGGGCGGGGGCTGCTCTCGGCCTGGTCTTCGGTTTGGTTCTCGGGCTGAGCCGGGGCCTGGTTTTCCCGCTGGGTTTCCCGGTCTTCCTCAGACTGCCCGGCTGACCAAGAGGGGGCCTCCATGGACTCGTCGGCGGCGCTTCCGGCCTGTCCGCCGGGCAGGGCGATGCGGACCAGGGCCACCGTCAGCAGGACTGCCGCCGCTGCAACACAGGTCCCCCTGAGGAGCGAGCGGCGGCCTTTGGGGCTGGGAACAGGGACCTGGGATTGGGGTGGCTGCTGGGGAATCCGGTTCCAGTTCTCCTGGGCCAGACGCTGCCCCAGGGCGGGAGGGACCTCTTCCAAATTTTCCGACAAGAGCCCTTCCAGGGCTTGCAGCTCCCCGGCCAGGGCCCGGCAGCGGGGGCAGTGGGTCAGGTGGGTCTCCAGCCTGGCGGTTTCCGCTTCCGTCAGCTCTCCGTCCAAACGGGCGCTGAGGAGAAGCTCAAATTCTTCACAAGGGTTCATTCCGGGTCCCCTCCTTTCCCTTCTGCTTGATTAGACGAAATTCTGCCGCGAAAGTTCTCGTGTTCCAAAAGAAGTTCTCGCAGACTCTTCCGGGCCCGGAACAGCCGGGAGCGGACGGTGCCCTCCTCCAGATCCAGGGCCAGGGCCAGCTCCTGGTAGCTCAGCCCCTCCACCTCCCGCAGCAGGAGGATCTCCCGGAGGGGTGGGGGAAGGGCCTCCAGGGCCTGCCACAGGACCTGCCGGTCCTCCCGAAGGGCGGAGCGGTCCTCGGGTGAGGGGCCCGGATGGGGGAGGGGGGACAGGCCGGGGTCCTCCAAAGACAGGTTCCTGGGCCGGCGGCTCTGTTTGCGGAGAAAGTCGACGGCGGCGTTGAAGGTCAGGCGGTAGAGCCAGGAGGAGAAAGCCGCCTTCCCCTGGAAATTGGGCAGCCCCTGCCAGGCCTTGAGAAAGGCGGTTTGGGTGATCTCCTCGGCATCGTGGTGGTTGCCGGTCTGGCCCAGGGCCAGGTTGTATACCATTTTCTGGTGGCGCTCCACCAGACGGGCAAAGGCCTCCCCGTCTCCCTGCTGGGCCAGGGAGACAAGCCTGCGGTCATCCATTGTCGTTTCCATCGCGCAACTCCCGCTTGATGCCCGCAGTGACCCGGTACACGTCCTCCAGGGTGGTAATCTTGGAGATCTCTCCCTTCCAGTACCCGGCGTAGGGGACCCCCTTCAGGTACCAGGCGTAGTGCTTCCGGGCCTCCAGGCAGGCGATCTTTTCGCTCTTGTACTGGGCGGCCAGCTCAAACTGCCGCACGGCGGTGTCACACCGCTGGGCCAAGGGGGGCAGGGGAGGGATTGGGCGGCCCGCGATGGCCGCCTGGGCCTGCTGGAAGATCCAGGGGTTGCCAAAGACCCCTCGGGCGATCATCACCCCGTCGGCCCCGGTGTACCGGAGAATCCGCTCGGCGTCTTGGCCGGAGAACACATCCCCGTTGGCGATGACGGGGATGGAGAGGGCCTGCTTCACCTGGCGGATATAGTCCCAGTTGGCGGTGCCGGAATACATCTGCACCTTGGTGCGCCCGTGGAGGGTGATGGCGGCCACCCCCACCTCCTCCAGACGTTTGGCCAGCTCCAGGCAGACGATGTTTCCCTTGTCCCAGCCCAGGCGCATTTTCACGGTGACCGGGGTGTCCTTGGCCCCCTTGATTACGGCCTCGGCCACTTGGCAGGCCTTGTCCAGGTCCTTCAGCAGGCCGGAGCCGTCGCCGTTGTTGGCCACCTTGGGCACGGGGCAGCCCATGTTGATGTCGATGATGTCCGGGTGGGCCACCTCCCGGATGATGGCGGCCCCCTCCTCCATGCAGGACAGGTCGCTGCCGAAGATCTGGACCCCCGCTGGGTGCTCGTCCTCCCCCAACTGCATCAAGGGCAGGGTCTTCTTGTCTTGGTAGCACAGGGCCTTGGCGCTGACCATTTCGGTGAGGGTGTAGCCCGCCCCCAACTCCCGGCAAATGGTACGGAAGGCCAGGTCGGTCACCCCCGCCATGGGGGCCAGCACCAGCTTGGAGGGGATATTGACAGAACCGATCCGCAAAGGGATCACCTCGTTTCTCAGTGTAAAGTAAACCTTATTCTACCATAAAAGCACGGCCTCTGACAATCCCCGGGAATCTCCCCAAAGCTGTTGTCATTCATGTACCTTTCCGCGCCTGCGGTTTTTGGAGAAGGGGAAGCCTACGTGCTTTGCTGCGTTGAGGTTTTTGCTACGGTATTTTTCTAAATGGGCGTACAGGGCTTGCCAATCGCCTTCCCCTGGGGGGGAAGGTGGGCCGGCCCTTCGGGCCGGGTCGGATGAGGGCGAGCGTTGAGGATTCCACGGCGTGGGTAAGAGACGCACCCACCCCCGCCCAAGCCGGCGACTAGAGAAGGCTGCTCCGCAAAAACAGAAGGGAAAGCAGATAGAAAACCTGCTGAAAGCATGGTATACTTACCCTAAGCAACCAAACAGCAAATCCAGATTTGATGGAGGAATGTAAAATGGCGATTACAGTGAATATCTACTACACCGGTGCAAATGGAACTGCCAAAAAATTCGCGGAAGAAATGATTACAAGTGGGGTTGTTCGTGACATTCGCGCAGAAGAGGGAAACCTCAGATATGAATACTTTTTTCCCATGGATCATACAGAAACCGTGCTTTTAATTGATAGCTGGAAGGATCAACATGCAATAGACCTTCACCATGCTTCCCCCATGATGGCAAAAATCAAGGAGCTTCGGGAGAAATATGACCTACATATGAAAGTGGAACGATATGTGTCTGACGAAGATGGAATCCCTTCCACAGATAGAGCGTTTATTAAGGAATAAGTCCGCACCTTCCGGTGTGTCGGGAAAAGAGCAATCCCACCCCGCCTCGGCAGGGGGAAAACCGGCAGTCTTCCGATTGCAAAGCCGGAAATTTATGCTATCATGAACACAGAAAACCAATGGGGAAGGATGGAAGCAAGATGACAGAACGCAACCCAAAGGGCCGGGCTGGGCGGCATCCCCTCCAAGCCTTTTTCCGGGGGCTGTACGCGGAGATGGCCTTCAGCGGAGAGAGCCTGCGGCTGAACGGGCAGGGCCTCTGCTTCGGCCTTTTGGTGGGCCTGGTGGTGGGGGCCTTGGGGGGCCTCATGGCCCGGCTGCTGGACGTGGCGGCGGCCTTTCGGGATAGCGTCTCTTGGTCCATCTTCCTGCTCCCCCTGGCGGGGCTGCTGGTGGTGTGGATCTACCGCCGGGGCGGCATCAAGACCGCCGGGGGCACCGACCTCATCGTCCAGGCCGCCCGGGGGGAGCAGCCGGTCTCCCGGCTCCTGGCCCCGGTGATCTTCGCGGCCACCCTGCTGACCCATTTCTTCGGGGGCTCCGCCGGCCGGGAGGGAGCCGCCCTCCAGCTGGGGGGCTCCCTGGCTGAGCTGGTGCGCAAGGGGGTGAGAATGGGGGAGGAGTTTCAGGACCTGGCCATCATGTGCGGCATGAGCGCCGGATTCTCCGCCGTCTTCGGCAGCCAGATCGCCGCCGCCATCTTCGCCCTGGAGATCTCCTGTGTGGGGATTCTGCCTCTGGGGGGCCTGTTCCCCTGCGTGGTGGCCTCCATCACCGCCGGCACCGTGGCCCGGGCCATGGGCCTGCGGGCGGTGACCTTTTATCTCACCGCCTCCACCCCCAACGCCCTTTTCTATGGCCGGGTGCTGGTCCTCTCCATCGCCTGCGGCCTGCTGAGTATTTTGGTGTGCTACACCTTTTCCGGGGTGCGGGCGGGGCTGGAGCGGCTCTTTCCCAACCCCTACCTCAGGGTGGTGGTGGGCAGCGCCGGGGTGGTCCTGCTCACCCTGGCCCTGGGCACCCGGATCTATCTGGGTACCGGCACGGCCCTCATCCAGCGGGCCATCGACCAGGGAACCGCCGGGCCGGGGGACTTCGCCCTAAAACTTCTCCTCACCGCCCTCACCCTGGGAGCGGGGCTGAAGGGGGGAGAGATCGTTCCCTCCTTCGCCATTGGGGCCACCTTTGGCTGCGCGGTGGGGCCTGTGCTGGGGCTCAGCCCCTCCTATTCCGCCGCCATCGGCATGGTGGCCCTCTTCTGCGGGGTGACCAACTGCCCCCTCACCGCCCTGGTGCTGGGCTTTGAGGTCTTCTTCTTCTGTAATCCCGGGGGCTTTCTCATGGCGGTGGCCGCCAGCTTCCTGGTCTCGGGCTACAGCGGCCTGTATGCTAAGCAGAAATTCGCTTTCTCCAAAACCGCCAGCCCCCAGGGCCTGGCCCATGAGGACCGCCAACGGCGAGGCGGCCCCCAGTGAGGGGAGAAAATCTCTTCTTGCTTTTGGGCCCGGCTGTGATAAAATGGGAAAAGAACCCATCACCCAAGAGAATGAGAAAGGAGTGTCCCCCATGAAAAAAATCCTGTCCCTGGTTTTGACCCTCTCTCTGGCGCTCAGTCTGTGCGCCCCCGCCATGGCTGCCCAAGACAGCATGGAAAACTTCCAGAAGGTCAACACCTACAGCAACCAGTTCCGCGACCTCCAGTCCGGTTACTGGGCCACCCCTGTGGTGAAGCTCTGCTATGAGTACGGCTTCATGTACGGCGACAGCCCCAGCAGCTTTAACCCCCAGGGCAACCTCACCGTCGCCGAGGCCATCGTCATGGCCGACCGCATCCATGAGATCTACACCACCGGCCAGAGCACCCTCACCAACGGAGAACCCTGGTACCAGACCTATGTGGATTACGCCCTGGAACAGGGCATCGTGGCCCCGGGGGACTTTACCGACTATACCGCCCAGGTTACCCGGGCCCAGATGGCATACATTTTCTGCAACGCCCTGCCCGCCTCCGCCCTGCCCGGCATCAACAAGATCACCTCCCTGCCCGATGTAAACAGCGGCACCCCCTACGCCCGGGAGATTATGACCCTCTACACTGCAGGCGTCCTCACCGGCAACGACGTCTACGGCAGTTTCTCCCCCAACAACAAGATCATCCGCGCCGAGGCCGCCGCCATCCTGGCCCGGGTGGCCCTGCCCGCCCAGCGGCAGACGGTGACCCTGATGAAGTCGGTCCAGTGGGGCAGCGGCGTGGTGGTCACCGTGCCCCAGACCGCCGAGGCTGACAACAGCAGCGGCGCGGAGACCCTGCTCTCTGTCCGGGACCGGGCAGGGGCCATTCGAGCCACCGATTATAACAGCGCCTATCAGGGGATCAGCATCACCGCCCTGCCCCTGAGCATGATGAACGACCTGCTGTCTCAGGGCTTTGCCTCCACGGGCATGAACCTGGTGGGAGCCAAGTCCGCCAAGGTGTCCTTCGGGGCCATTCAGGCCTACCGGACCACCGGCACCCTCTCCAGCGACCAGGGCAGCGCCGACTGCGTGGTCTTCACCTATATCTCCGGCAGCACCCTGCAAATGATCGCCCTGCTGGCCTATGACAACGACGCCGTCCTCCAGACCATGGCCAACAACCTGAAGGTGTCCGGCTGCACGGCCACACCCAAGCTGTAACGGAGCCATCGAAACACCCTTACGTGAAACGGCCCCCCGGGAACTTTTTTCCGGGGGGCTTGACAAATCAATTTACCTTGTATTACAATGTACCTATACCTTGTGAGGCAAGGTAGTGAAAGGAGAGGACGCCATGCTGCCCTCGCAAATGCTGAAGGGGATTCTCCAGGGGAGCGTGCTGGCCATTATCGGCCAGAAGGAGACCTATGGCTATGAGATCGTCCAGGCCCTGACGGGCTATGGCTTTGGGACCATTTCCGAGGGGACGGTTTACCCCCTTCTTCTGCGCCTGGAAAAGAGCGGGCTGATTTCCGCCCGGTATATGGATTCCGGCCTGGGGCCCAGGCGAAAATACTACACCCTCACAGACCAGGGCCGGAGGGAGCTGGCGGCCTTTTGGACCAGCTTCCAGGCCATGACCGCCGCTGTCATGCGGCTGCCGGGATATCCGGAGAAGGAGGAACCATGAAAAACAAAGCTGCAAAGGCCCTTTTGCGGGAGAACAATGACCGGGAGAAAGCCCTCTCTCCCGCCGGTCAGAAGGAGATGACCGACGTGGTGGTCTACCTCCGGGGCCAGGACCTGAGCCTGCTCCAGCAGGAGGAGGTCCGCCGGGATCTCATCGCCATGGCCCTGGCGGGGGAGGCCCGGGGGGAGACCGTGGCCCAGGTGGTGGGGGAGGACTACCGGTTCTTCTGCGACGAGATTGTGGACGCCCTGCCCCGCCGGTCCCCGGCGTCCCGGGTGCTGGCTGCCGTCGATGACGTGCTCCCGGCTCTGAGCATCCTCTTGGGGATTTGGGTGGTCAAAAAAGTGGTGGAAGCGGGGCTAAACGGAGAGAGCCTGTGGCGGCTCACCCTCACCCTGGGAGAGGCTGCCTCCATAGGGATCATGTTAGCGGCGGCGGTGGGGATGGTCGCTTACACCTGCCAGACCGCCTTGGAGCGGCCAGACCCCGCCGCCAGCCGGGGGAAAAAGTGTCTCCTGGCCTGGATTTTTTGGGTGGTCCTGCTGGCGGCGGTGCTCCTCCCCAGCCTGCTGCTCACAAGCCCACTGTGTGGCATCCAGCTTCCCGTGGCGGTGGTCATCGCCCTGGCGCCCCTGGCGGTCAGCGGGTTGCTGTCCCAGCGACAGGACCTGTAACCAAGGCCTTCACGCCTTCGACGGCAGACCGGCCAGTCTGCGCTGGCACCAGGAAAACAGGCGGGCGAAGGCCGCCGGGAAGTCATATCCTCCTCCCTGGGCCAGGGCCATGGCCTGTTCCAAAACCAGCCGGTCCTCGGGGTCTTTTAGGGCGGTCAGCAGGGCCCTCTTTGTAGGGAGGAAGGTTCCGGTGTCCAGATAGTGCAGGTTTTGCAGCAGGAAAAACACCCCCTTGTAGGTTTGAGGGAGGGAGGCGACGTTGGTCTCCCGATCAGCATGGACGTAGCGGTGGCACAGCTCGTGGAAGAGATTGCCCAGGCTGAGCTTGACGTAGTTTTCCACGTCCACCCTCCCGTAGGCGGGCAGGAAGCCCTCCAGGGTCCCGTAGTAGTCTGTGGTGGTGTGGAGCAGGTGGCAGAGCTCCAGGGGGTTCCAGTGGGCCATCTCCTCCCGGCCGCAGAGAAAGCCGCAGGACTGCCGGAAGTTTCCCACCTCCAGCAGGATGCTCCGGTAGCGGTCCAGGTCAGAAAGGGTCAGGACGTCCAGGAGGACCATCACATCGATGTCGCTGGCCTCGGTGGCCTCCCCGCGGGCATAGCTTCCCTGGAGGCCCACATACAGCAGCCTCGCGCCGAAGGCGGCTTTCAGTTGGGTGGTCAAGGTTTTCAGGTATTGGTCGATTGCAATCATCATCATGCTCCTTTTCTTGTCTCGTGTTTTGGATGGAATCATACGAAAACTCGTTAAAAAACATTCGTTTTTTATAGCGCGAAGCGCGTCGAGTTTTGTATGAGACGGGGCGGTGCGAAGCACCGCCAGCACGCGTAGCGTGCGTGTTTCAAAGGAAAGAATTTCATTTGAAATTAGGATCAGGGGTAAAAAATTCCCCGGTGCAACAGAGAGTGTCGCACCGGGGAATGTCGTTTTTTAGGGATGTTCTGCGAAATATTCTCGGGTCTGCTCCGCGTTGTGCATCACCTCCGCAGTCAGAGCCTCAAAGGAGGGGAATTTCCGCTCCTCCCGCAGGAACTTGTAAAACTCCATCTGGATTTTCTGGCCGTACAGGTCGCCCTCAAAGTCCAGGATGAAGCCCTCAATGGTCAGTTGGTTGCCGTCGTCCACTGTGGGGCGGGTACCCACGTTGGTGACCGCCTGATAGGTCTGGCCGTTTTCCAGGATGACCTTGGTAGCGTAAACCCCCTTGGCCGGGGCCATGACGTTCTCCTTGGGCCGGAGGTTGACGGTGGGGAAGCCCAGCACTGAGCCCAGCTTTTTTCCGTGGGCTACCCGGTCGCTGAGGGTGTAGGGATGGCCCAAAAATTCATTGGCCCGTTCCAGCTCCCCCTGGGCCACCAGGGTGCGGATGTAGGTGGAGGAGACGGTGATGCCCTCCTGCTCCACCTTGGGGATGATGTCGCAGCCGATTCCCAGCTCCTTGCAGGTGTCCATCAGGCGCTGGGGGTTGCCCTCGCCCTTATAGCCGAAGTGGTAGTCGTGGCCGGCCACCAGGTGGACGGCCCCCAGGTCGCGGACCAGGGTTTCCTCTAAAAAGTCCCGCCAGGGCTGCTTCATCCGCTGGGGGGTAAAGGGTTCCACGATCACATCCTGGATGCCGTAATACTTCCGCATCAGGTCCGCCCGGTCCTCAGGGGAGGTGAGCAGGGGCACGGGACGGCCCAGGATCACCGTTTGCGGGTGGGGGTCGAAGGTGAAGGCGGAGGGGGTGGCGCCGATCTCCTTGGCCACCTGGGCGGTGCGGCGCATCAGGGCGGCGTGGCCGTTGTGCACACCGTCAAAAAAGCCCAGGGCGATGACTCGTTTCTTATTGTTCAAAGCGTTACACCTCGAAAAAACTTTTTATGGTTGTCATACGGCCCTGTTCCTGTTTGGCCAGGGCGAGAAATTCCTTTTGGCGGCTGTAAACCCGGTAGATCCCGTCGGGGGCCTCCAGGGTCAGGGGGGTTCCGTTGCGAAGTTTCTTCTCCGCCCCGGCGGTTTTGAGCAGCAACATCGGGTGGCCGGAAAAATAGGCGTCCACCGGCAGCAGCAGGGAAGCGGGGTCCTGAGCGGCCTGGACCTGCTCCAGGGTTACCCCGTCGGCTAGGGTGAACCCGGCGGACTGGGTCCGGCGCAGGGAGAAGAGGGTCCCCCCGCAGCCCAGGGCCTGTCCAATGTCATGGCAGAGGGTGCGCACATAGGTCCCCTTGGAGCACAGCACCCGCAGGGTGTACTCCGAAGGGGAGACCTGGTCCAGCAGCTCCAGCTCATAAATGGTGATGGGCCGGGGCTGGCGCTCCACCTCCTCCCCCCGCCGGGCCAGCTCATAGAGCTTTTTCCCGTTCCGTTTGATGGCGGAGTACATGGGGGGGATCTGCTGGATGTCCCCCCGGAAGGGGGCCAGGGCGGCCTCCACCTGGGCCCGGGTCAGGTCCACGGGATGGGTAGACAGGGTGTTTCCCGTCACATCCTGGGTGTCGGTGACCACACCCAGCCGCAGGCCGGCGATGTATTCTTTCTCCCGCTCTGCGGCAAACTCCACCGCCCGGGTGGCCCGCCCCACAAAGACGGGCAGCACCCCCGTGGCCATGGGGTCCAGGGTCCCGGCGTGGCCGATGCGCTTTTCGTGCAAAATCCCCCGGAGCTTTGCCACCACGTCGTGGCTGGTCCAGCCGGCGGGCTTGTCGATGATGAGAATCCCGTTAGCCATGCTGCACCCTCTCGATGGCCGCCAGCATGGCGGCCTTCGCCTGGGCGGGGGTGCCGCAGATGGTGCACCCGGCCGCCGCCGGATGGCCGCCGCCCCCGTGGAGAGAGCAGACGGCCGAGGCGTTGAGGGTGACCCCGTCGGTCCGCAGGGAGATTTTGCACTCATCGGGCCCCAGCTGCCGGATGGTGACGGCGTTGTCCACCCCCTCCAGCTGGCCGATGAAGGAGGAGATGTCCTCCAAATCCTCCTCAGTGGCCTGGAGGTCGCGGATGAGGTCCAGGGTCACATAGGCGAAGACCAGGGTGCCCTCCTGGGCCAAATCCATCTCCCGGATGAGACGGCTTTCCACCTGCATCCGCTTCAGGGATTTCACCCGGAAGTGCCGCTTGTTCACCCACTGGGCGTCAAAGCCCGTGGACATCAGGTCGGCGGCGATCCGGTGGGTGGCCGGGGTGGTGTTGGAGTAGACAAAGCACCCGGTGTCCGTGGCGATGGCCATGTAGAGCAGCAGGGCGATCTCCGCCGTGATGGTCACGTCCATCTCCCGGAAGACCCGGTAGAGAAGTTCCCCGCAGGCGGCGCAGGAAGGGTCCACATGGGACTGCTTGGCATAGCCCTCGTTTGAGCCGTGATGGTCGATGGCCAGGTCGATCCTGTCCCCATAGCCCTTGGCGCTGTCGGGGAGCATCCCCAGGGAAGCCACGTCCACGGCCACCACAGCCTGGGGGATAAAGTCCGCCGGAGCCAGCACCCCCGCGAAATAGGGGGTAAAGAGCCCGTGGGCGTCCTCGTTGGGGAGGACCCAGGCGGTTTTCCCCTTCTGCCGCAGGGCCAGGCACAGGGCACTGGCGCAGCCGATGGTGTCGCCGTCGGGCCGCCGGTGGGTGAGGATCAGAATCTGATCCAGGGCCAGCAGCCGCTGGGCGGTCTGTTGGTCTGTCATTGGGCGCCTCCCGTTTCTTTCTTTTCGATGTCGCTGAGTAGTTTCAAAATGTGGGTGCCCTTGTCGATGGAGGTGTCCTCCTGGAACAAGAGCTCCGGCGTATACCGCAGGGAGAGGGCCCGGCCCAGCTCCCGCCGGAGGTAGCCCCCGGCGGACTTCAGCCCCCGGATGACCTCCTTCCCATCGCCCTTGTCCAGTACGCTCACAAAGACCTTGGCATACCGCAGGTCGGCGGTGGTGTCCACATGGGTGATGGAGACCAGCCCATGGACCCGGGGGTCCTTCACCGTCCGCAGCAAAGCGGCCAGTTCCCGCTGAATCTCCTCATTGATCCGTCCAATTCGATTCGAGGCCATTCCGCCCCTCCTTTCACATAACGTCAGTTGATCCCCCACGAAGCCACAAAGCCTCGCAGAGTTTCGCCCTCCGCAGAGGGCGGAATCAAATCCAATCATTTTTTCGCCGGCTCCGCCGGTGAAAAAATTCCTCTCGGCAGGGGAGTGCCCAGCTCCGCTGGGCGCGGTTCCTGCCGCAATCCCCTAAAATTGAGAGCCCAGCGCAGCGGGTCTCAATTTTCTAAAGCCGAGCGGGTTCAGAATTTCTTACACTTCGATTTGCTCCATCACAAAGGCCTCGATGATATCGCCGACCTTAATGTCGCTGTACTTCTCAATGCCGATGCCGCACTCGTAGCCCTGGGCCACTTCCTTCACCGCGTCCTTAAACCGCTGGAGGGAAGCAATGGTGCCCTCGTGGATCACGATGCCATCCCGCACCAGGCGGACCTGGGCGTTTCTCTGGACCTTGCCGTCGGTGACATAGCAGCCGGCGATGATGCCCGCGCCGGTGATCTTGTAGACCTCCCGGACCTCCACGGTGCCCAGGGCGACCTCCTTGAACTTGGGGGCCAGCATGCCCTTCATGGCCGCTTCCATCTCGCCAATGCAGTCGTAGATGACCCGGTACATTCTCATGTCCACCTTCATGCGCACGGCGGACTCCTTGGCGTTGGCGTCGGGGCGGACGTTAAAGCCCACGATGATGGCGTTGGAGGTGGAGGCAAGCATGACGTCGGACTCGTTGATGGCGCCCACGGCGCAGTGGATGACCCGCACCCGGACCTCCTCGTTGGTGAGCTTTTCCAGGGAGGCCTTCACGGCCTCGGCGGAGCCCTGCACGTCGGCCTTGACGATGATGTTCAGGTCCTTCAGCTCGCCCTGCTGGATCTGGGAGAAGAGGTCGTCCAGGGTGACCTTTTGGCTGGCGGCCCCGGCGGCCATTTTGTTCTCGTGCTTGCGCTGCTCCACCAGCTCCCGGGCCATGCGCTCGTCGTCCACGGCGTGGAAGTCGTCGCCGGCACCGGGGACCTCGCCCATGCCGGTGATCTCCACGGGGACAGAGGGGCCGGCCTGGGTGATCTTCCGGCCCTTGGCGTCGGTCATGGCGCGGACACGGCCCACAGCGGTGCCGGCGATGATCACGTCCCCCTGATGGAGGGTGCCCTTCTGCACCAGCAGGGTGGCGATGGGGCCGCGGCCCTTGTCCAGGCGGGCCTCGATGACGGCGCCGTGGGCGGAGCGGTTGGGGTTGGCCTTCAGCTCCCGCATTTCAGCGGTGAGGACCACCATTTCCAGCAGGTTGTCGATGCCCATGCCGGTTTTGGCGGAGATGGGGCAGCAGATGGTGTCGCCGCCCCACTCCTCGGTGACCAGGCCGTACTCGGTGAGCTGCTGCTTCACCCGGTCGGGGTTGGCTTCGGGTTTATCCATCTTGTTGATGGCAACGATCACGGGGATCTCCGCGGCCTTGGCGTGGTTGATGGACTCCACGGTCTGGGGCATGATGCCGTCGTCGGCGGCCACCACCAGGATGGCGATGTCGGTGATCATGGCGCCCCGGGCGCGCATGGCGGTGAAGGCCTCGTGGCCGGGGGTGTCCAGGAAGGTGATGGGGGAGCCGTTCACGTCCACCTGGTAGGCGCCAATGTGCTGGGTGATGCCGCCGGCCTCGCCCTCGGCCACCTGGGAGTTTCGGATGTAGTCCAGCAGGGAGGTCTTGCCGTGGTCCACGTGGCCCATGACCACCACCACGGGGGCCCGGGGGACCAGATCCTCTTCCTTGTCCTCGGCGGTGTCGATGAGCTTTTCCTCAATGGTGACGATGACTTCCTTCTCCACCTTGCAGCCCAGCTCCATGGCCACCAGGGCGGCGGTGTCATAGTCGATGATCTCCGACAGGGAGGCCATGACGCCCAGCTTCATGAGCTGTTTGACCACCTCGGCCCCGGTCTTCTTCATCCGGGAGGCCAGCTCGCCCACCCCGATCTCGTCGGGAATCTTCACGGTGAGGGGGGTCTTCTTGGCGATCTCAAGTTGGAGCCGGCGCATCTTCTCCTGCTCCTCCTGGCGGCGCTTGTTGCCGAAGCCCGCGCCCTTGCGCTGGTTGCCCCGGCTCTGGATCTTCTGCTTGCCGCTCTGCATCTTGCTGGCGCGCTCGGGGGCCAGGGTCTCCAGGTGCTCGTCATACCGGGCCAGGTTTACGTTGCCCGCCTTCCGGGTGTCCACCAGCTTCTTCTCGGGGACCCGGGTGGTGGGGCGGTTCACAGGCTGCTGGGCCGGCTGGCCCTGCTGGTTCTGGCGGGGGGCTCTGTCCCCGCGGTCGTTGTTCCGGGGACCGTCATTGCGGTTGGGGCGGTCGCCGCCCTTGCCCCGCTGGCTGTCGCCCCGCTTCTGGCCCTGGTTCCGGCCGCCATCCCGGTCACGCCGGTCGTTTCGGTCGTTCCGGTTTTCCCGGGGGCGATCCCCCTTGGGGCTGCCGGCTGCCTTGGGGGCAGCGGCGTTGGCAAAGACCGACTGCAGGTCAGCCACCTGGTTGTGCTGGGTCAGGTATTCAAAGATGATGGACAGCTCCTTGTCGTCCAGCACCTGCATGTGGTTCTTGGGCGTGGTAGCGTATGTGGTGAGGATTTGGGTGATCTCCTTGGTCTGCTTCCCAAAATCCTTGGCTACCTCGTGCACACGATATTTTTCAAAACTCAAATAAAGCCACCTCCGTCATGGCTGCGGGGAGTTGCCCCTGGGCCATGTGTTTGCTCTTTTCTCTCCGCCCCGGCCAGGCCGGCGCGGCTGCTGACATCATTGCCGATGGAAAGGGGAGGCCCGGGAAAGGGGCTCCGGCTTTCATCGCTTTTTCCCTTTGTTTTTGTTGGGAGAATGTTTTTCGTCCCGGCGCTTTTTGGCCCGGGCGGCCTTTTGGGAGAGGGTCTCCCAGGCCTGGCCATAGGCCTCCGGGTCGGCCTGGGCCAGCTTTTCCGCCACCGCCGCGGCAAAGCCCACGTCGGTGATGGCCAGCATGGCGCAGGAGGACCGGCCCACGCCGCTGCCCAGCTCCGCCTTGGTCAGGGGGAGTTTCAGCGAAATGGTGTTTCCGGCTTGGCAGAAATGAAGGGCCCGGCGGATGGTGTTGTCCGCCGCGTCGCTGGCCAGCAGCAGCAGGTACCCCTTGTGGGCTCTGCAGGCTGTCCCGACGGGCTCTTCCCCCACGGCAAGCCGCCCCGCTCTGAGCGCAAGACCCAGAAGGGAGGAAATGTTATCCATCCAGTCCACCTCCCTCCATTTGCGCCTCCAGGGCCTCGTAAACGGGGTCGGGGATGGGTAGGGCAAAGGCCCGCTCCAAAGCCCGGGATTTCCGCGCCCGTTTCAGGCAGTCTGGGTTGGGGCAAAGGTAGGCCCCGCGCCCGGGCTTTTTCCCGTGGAAGTCCAGGCTGATCTCGCCGTCCGGCGAACGGACCACCCGGATGAGCTCCCGCTTGGGTTTCATGTCCCGGCAGCCAAGGCATTGGCGCAGGGGGATTTTTTTTGGCACGGTGCCACCTCCTTTGGTTCTATGGACAATCAGCTTTCGCTGGTGGTCTCGGGTTCTTCTTCGGTCTCAGCCGGGGCCTCTTCCAGGGTTTCCCCATGGTCGGTGGGGGTCTCCGCCTCTTCGGGCAGGGCCTCGTCCAGGTCGTCCAGGGCGTCCTCAGCGGCAGCCAGGGCTTCCTCCGCCTCCTGGGCGGCCCGCTCTGCCTCGGCGGCGGCGTCCTCTTCCTCCCATTCGTGGGCGGCGGACTCGGACTTGATGTCGATCTTATAGCCGGTGAGCTTGGCGGCCAGCCGGGCGTTCTGCCCTTCCTTGCCGATGGCCAGGGAGAGCTGGTCGTCGGGGACCACCACCCGGCAGCTCTTGGCGCCGTCCAGGGGAAGCACCGAGATCACGTCGGCGGGGGAGAGGGAGGCAGCCACATATTCGGCGGGGTCGTCGCTGTACTTGATGATGTCGATCTTTTCGCTGCCCAGCTCGGCCACCACATTGTTCACCCGGGAACCCTTGGGGCCCACGCAGGCGCCGATGGGGTCCACGTTTTCATCGGAGGACCAAACGGCCAGCTTGGAGCGGCTGCCGGCCTCCCGGGCAATGGAGCGGATTTCCACGGTGCCGTCGTAGATTTCAGGGACCTCCAGCTCGAACAGGCGCTTGACCAGGCCGGGGTGGGTGCGGGAGATGAGGACCTGGGGCCCCCGGCTGGACCGGCGGACCTCCACCACATAGACCTTCAGCCGGTCGCCCTCCCGGATGACCTCGCCCCGGACCTGCTCGGCGGGGGAGAGGTAGGCGTCGGTGGACTCGCCGTTGCTGGAAATCCGCAGGGAGACGGCCCCGTTGCGGGGGTCCACCCGGGTGACGGTGCCCACCAGCATCTCATGCTCCTTGGAGCTGAACATGTCGTAGATCATACTGTGCTCGGCCTCCCGCATGCCCTGGATGATCACCTGGCGGGCGGTCTGGGCGGCAATACGGCCGAAGTTCCGGGGCTTGATCTCGATGCGGACCACGTCGCCGGTCTGGGCGGAGGGGAGGGACCGCTGGGCCTCGGCCAGGGCGATCTCGGTGTAGGGGTTGGTGACCTCCTCCACGATCTCCTTTTTCACAAACATGCGGACGGTTTCGGTGATCTCGTTGGCCTCCACGAAGACGTTGTCGGTGATGCCTTCGTGATCCCGCTTATAGGCAGAGATCAGGGCCTGGGTGATCTTTTCCAGCATGTAGTTTTTGGGGATGCCCTTTTCTTTTTCAATGAGGGCGATGGCGGCAAAAAATTCCTTGCCGTCCAGCTCGTTGCTCTTTGCGGTTTTCGATGTTTTCTTAGCCATGACCGATATTCTCCTCGATAGAAAGTTAAAAGTCCACGTGCAAACGGACGAAAGCAATTGCTTGTTTGGGGAAGGTGGTGGGGGTCCCATCCAACTCCAGAGTCAGGTCTCCGTTGTCATATCCGGCCAGGATGCCGGTGCAGGTCTTTTGGCCGTTCACCGCCTGGTAGAACTTCACGTCCACCGGGGCGCCCAGGAAGGCCTGGAAGTGCTCGGGCTTTTTCAGGGCCCGGTCGGCCCCGGCGGAAGAGACCTCAAAGGTATAGGGCTCCTGGATGGGGTCGGCTTCGTCCAGCAGGTCGGACAGGACGCGGCTGACGGCCTCACAGTCGTCGCTGGAGACGCCGGTCTCCTTGTCGATATACACCCGCAGATACCAACTGCCGGCCTCCTTCACATACTCCACATCCCACAGGGAGCAGCCGTGTTCCTCTGCCACCGGGCGGGCCAACTGGGCAGTTAAGTCAGTGATCTTGGACATAGTAACCTCCATCCCCCCGGCCCATCCCACAGAGGAGGGAACCGGGTCCAATTCATAAAAGAAAGAGCGGGGCAAGCCCCACTCTACCTAAAACTTACATCTTAAATACGCCATTATTATAGCACACTCCCCCTCCGGTTGCAAGGGGTTTCCGGCAATTCCCTGGAAAAAACCGGAGAGAGGCGCTTTGAGGGGTGATAACTGATTACTTTATATATCATATTTGAGCTGGCCCCCTTCGATTCCTTTGGCCAGAAGCTGCGAAAATGTGAAGGAATTATGAATAATAGAAAAAATAGCGACAAAGACTTGCTCAGAAACAAGAAATTATGTATACTATATTCAATTACACGCTTTTTTATCCTCAAATCCATTGCAAAAGGAGGCCAGGACCTTGGCCCAGAAAAAGAAACGTCGATTGAAAAAGAAGTACCGTGTCCTGCGCGGCATTTATGCCGCGGTGGTGGCCATCGCTGCGGTGATTGTCATTGGATATGGTGTCTATAAAATTGCCATCCCCGCTCCGGAAATTGCCCCGGAGGAAACCAACCAGACCAGCAGCCAGCAAGACGTGGCTCCCGGCATGGAGCGCGGCAGCCACAGCCGGCGGGAACAGACCTACACCTTCATGCTGGTCTGCCCCGACCAGGCCAGCGGCAACGCCGACGCCATTATGATGGTGACCTATGACGTGCCCAACCAGAAGATCGGCATGCTCTCCATCCCCCGGGACACCCTGGTGGACGAGTCCTACCCCAAGATCAACGCCTCCCTCCACAAGGGGATCGACAACCTTCAGGAGGTGGTCTCCGAGCTGGTGGGCTATCCCATCGACTTCTACATTAGCATCGACCTGGACGGCTTTGTGGAGTTGGTGGACGCGGTGGGGGGCGTGGACTTCAACGTGCCCATCAAGATGTATTACAGCGACCCCGATCAGAACCTGCACATCTATTACGACCCCGGGATGCAGCACCTGAACGGCCGGCAGGCCATGGAGGTCTGCCGCTTCCGCAAGAACTATGACGGCACTGGCTACCCCCTGGGGGACATCCAGCGCAGCGAGACCGTGCGGAACCTGATGGTAACCGTGGCCAAAAAACTGGTGTCCAACATCAACCAGGTGGACCAGTTCATTGAGATCCTCCAGCGCAACGTGGAGACCAACCTCTCGGGCACGGACCTGACCTGGTTCGCCACTCGGGCCATCAGCCTGAACCTGAACACCGGCGTCACCGGCAACGCCCTCCCCGGCGACGGCAACGTCACCGCCAAGGGGGTCAGATACTGCTATGAGCTGGAGCCCGGCGGGAGCCTGGCCCTCATCAACCAGCTGGTGAACCCCTATACCGCGGAGCTGACCCCAAAGGATGTGAACTTCTGCTACCTGAACGAGGCAAACGGCAGGCTGGCCCGGGCCGACGCCAGCATGTTTAAGACCGAGGATGATACCAGCGCAGCCGGGTCCACCACGCCGGACCCGGAATACGATTAAGGGCCGCCGCCGAGCCAAACCCCATAAAACCCCTAAGCCGGGAAAGACAGCCTTGTCTTTCCCGGCTTTTTCCGTGGATAGAACACACTGGTGGCGGGAGCGTGGGCGGGGGAAAAATTCCCAAAAATGAAAGAAGTGACCTATGGACTTGCAAAAAAGAAGGGAAGTACTTACGAAAGTTTTCAGGAAAAATGTAATCAAAGTCTTTTTTTACTTAAAACAATCAAATGAAATTGGAAAAAAACAATTTTCTGTTTACAAAATGAAAATGGAAAATATATATTTACGTCAAAAATCCTGAAGAAAACGAGCGATAATAACAAAAAATGAAGTCGTTTCTTGTGCAAATAATGTATATTTGTGTAGAATGACGAAGCCATACCTATTGCGCTTTGGAGAATTGGTGATATAATGATCTTGCATCGATGAAAAGACTTGGAAAAAGAGAAAGGAATTCCACCGACAAATTTTGCCGACGGAAAAATTGCAAGTCAAAGCAAATGTGTATTTTTTGTTAGGAGGGACCGTAATGAATCTCATGCTTCCCAGCGCGCGGCGTAAGGACGGTGAGAAGCAGCCCTGCATCAAGATCTGGAAATTCGACCTTCGAATCCCCTTCGTGCATTATGAATGGGAAATTCCGGAAATGATCCAGGCCTGCGTCGTCTTTATGACTGGCTCCGCAGCCACTGCGTATCTGCAGGACTTGTTTGGCTTCACCTTTGAAATGGCACTGTCCATCGTGTTTGTCCATGAGCTGCTGTACATGGTCAACAACACCCTGGGCGACCCCCTGATCGGCGGCTGGATTACCCCTGCTGTGCCGCTGATCACAGCATTCCTTTTGAACTTTGAAGGCACCGACAGAATGTACGCATTGACGGGCATGGAACTGATCCTTGGCCTCATGTACGTCATCCTGGGTGTCACCGGCATTGCCACCAAGCTCATCGACATCTGTCCTCAGAGCTTGAAGGGCGGTATCTTAATTGGATCTGGCTTCGCGGCCTGTTGCGGCGCCTACGGCTTCAAAGCGGTAGAGGCCGGCGGCAAAGGCTTCTTCGCGTATCCCATTTCCTGGTCCATCGGCTGCTGCCTGGGCATCTTCCTGCTGTTCTCCCAGGGCTTCGGTAAGGTGAAGTTTAACAGCAAGAATCCCTTTGTTAAGATCCTTACCAAGGCAGGCTTCGTGCCTTCCATCATCGTTGCCGGCATCATCGCCATGGCCATTGGCGAGTGCGAGCTGCCTGATTTCTCCACCGTGACCAGCTTCTGGTTCAACCCCATCCCCGGCCTGACCTGGGTGTGGCAGAACTTCTCTATTATTGGCATTGGCGTTAAGCCTTCTGTCCTGGTCCAGACCATCCCCATGGCCATCATGTGCTACGTTATCGCATTCGGCGATATCGTCGGTGGTACTGCCTTCATGGAGGATACCAAGCGTTATCGTCAGGACGAGTACATCGACGTCAATCCCGACCGTACCAACATGTGCTGCGGTTTCCGTAACCTGATCGAGGCTTTCTTCAGCCCCACCTGCACCATGTCTGGTCCTCTGTGGTCTGCTATGACCGTCTCCGTCGCCGAACGTTATAAGACCGGCAAGGAGAACATGTACTCCATCTTCGGCGGTTCCTGTACTTTCAACACCACCAAGTGGATCTGCCAGCTGATTGTGCCTCTGATGGCGCTCATCAAGCCCATCCTGCCTCTGGCTATGGCGCAGACCCTGATCATCCAGGCGTTCGGTTCCTTCTACGTGGGCATCAATATGTGCCGTACCAACGTGGAACGTGGCTGCGCCGGTATCACCGCTGGTGCCATCGCTACCTGCGCCAACCCCTCTTATGGTCTGTTCGTGGGTATCATCCTGGCCATCTTCATCGAGATTGTGGGCACCACCAAGAAAGAGCGCCGCGCTCTGGTGGAAGAGGGCATCGACATCTACGTCAACTCCTGCAACGACCTGCTGAAGGAGCTGGACGAGAAGGAAGCCGCCAAGGCTGCCAAGAAGGCTTAACTCCTGTTTGATTCGTAACATTTCATTACTGATTACATTTTATCTTTCAAGAAGCAATTAGATTTTTTAAATTTCCTGAATCGACCCAATCAGTCTCTTTTCAGATGCAGTGACCCGGTCCTCCCAGCATGGGAAGGACCGGGTTTTTTCTTTTCCGGGAACAAAAAACCTCTCTGCCTGGGTTTAGGCAGAGAGGGGTGGCGACAGGGGAGAGGGGTCAGGGGGTCTCCTGGTCCCCCTTCAAAAAGTCTTTATACAGCATACTGGGCTGCACGCCGGTGTTGTTCTGATACTTTCCGGAGCTGTATGTCTCGTAGTCCCCCTGGATGGTGTGGTAATAGATCTGGCAGATCTCCACATTGGGATAGATGACAATGGGGTGGATGCAAAACATCTCCAGGGTCCAGTATCCGGCAAAGCCCACGTCGCCAAAGCCGGCGGTGACGTGGATAAACAGGCCAAGGCGGCCCACCGAGGACCGTCCCTCCAGCATGGGAACGAACCCTTCGGTTTTGGTATACTCCAGGGTGCGGCCCAGATAGAGCTTGTTGGCCTCCAGCAAAAGGCCGGATTCCGGGATGATGAGGTGCTTGACGGGGTTGTTGGCCTTCATATCCAGGGTGTCGGTGTCGTACACCAGCAGCTCGTTGGACAGGCGCAGGTTATAGCTGTTGGGGTTGAGCTGAGACGGGCGGAAGGGCTCGATGATGATATTTCCGCCTAAATTTTTCTTGATCTCCTCGCCGGACAGCAGCATGGGGGTCCCTCCTTCACTCTTTTTCAGGTATGCCGCCCCGGGAGAGCCGGGGGTGGGCTTGGGACATCAGCCAGGGGATTTTGGGCTCTGGCTGCCCCGGGCCAGCTCGCCAAACTGGAGGCAGATCCCCTTGATGCAGGTTTGCAGTGCCTTGCGCAGGTGGCCGTAGTAGCTCTGGCTCAGCAGCTCCGCCAGGGGCTCCGGGCCCCGGCGAAGGTCATAGCCCACCAGCAGCTCCCGGATAAACCGGCGGCCCAGCTCGGTGGCCATGGTGCAGTCGGCGTCCAGAATGGTCCCATCGGGCACTTCTGCCGTGACCACCAGCACCAAATGGTTATACAGCTTTTGGGCGGTGGTGTTGTCAGGCAGCTTGGCATAACCGGACAAAAAGACCTTGCGCACGGGAATCCCTCCAAAACAATCATACGGAGACAACTACTTCGATTAGTATAAACCATTATCGAGATTTTGTCACCACTTTTTTTCTTGCCCTTGTGGAGTGGCACCCTACTTTTTGACATGGGATGATCGACAAGTTGATTGGCCCTTATTTGCGGGGATATTGTACGCTTGTTATGCGATTATTTCTTTCTAAAGTATTGATTCGGTTGCTCCATACTCTTGTATATACCCCTCGGGACGTGACTGAAGTTCCGTCTTTGAAGACACTTGTACACAGTTTTCTGCGGGTGCGGCGGGGGATGCCCCGCAGATAAATCCTGTCAGATCCGGCCCGGCGTCTTTACTCCATGCAGGAGGCAAAATAAGCCCGGTTGTGGGCCACTGCTGCAGAGTCCGGCTTGAATTGTGCGGCACGTTCGTTATACGCCTCGGCCTCCGTCCTTCGTCCCAGCTTACTGTAGCACACGCACAGTTGGATGCAGGGTGTGTAGCCGTAAGCATCCGGCAAAACAAATCCGCCCCGTTCATCCTTTCTTTCGCATTCCAGCGCCCGCAGATACCAATAGGCCGCCTGCGCCCAGGCCATCCGGTCGAAAAAATGCTGGGCCACATCACAGCAGATTTCCGCCCGCGGCAGGTCATAGGCAAAGCTGTGAAGCAGCGCCTCCAGCGCTTTCTTTTCCTGCTTCAGTCCGTACCAGCAGTAGGCGCAGTAGCGGCAGGCATCGATTTTGTTCTCCAGCCAACCTTGATTGCCCTCTAAAAAGTCCTCAAACACAGCGACGGCATCTCTGTATCGCCGGTGATAGTAAAGCTCCCGGCCATAATAGAACTGCTGTCGTGGAGCCAGTGATTCTCCTTTCCTCAAAAGCCCCTCAAAGATCCGCAGGTTCCTCTCGGGATCGGCGGGACGCACCTTCCGATGGGTGACGGCACATTCGGAATAGATCACATGTCCCCGCGTTTCGATCACCTCATGCACCGCGCCCTTCCACACCATCCCGGCGTGATTTTTGATGATGCGTTCCCGGTAACAGGACAAGGTCACATGTCCTCTCTCGTCAAAGCCGGTATTATACCGCATCATCACCATATCCACATCGGGCGGAAGGCCGGCTTTCAGTTGTGCGAATTTCTGCCTGTCCGCCTCCATCAGCACGTCGTCCGCATCCAGCCACATACAGTAGTCGCAGTTCGCCTGCGCAAATGCTTGATTCCTTGCCGCCGCGAAATCATCGACCCAGGGGAAATCATATATTTTTTCGGTGTATTTTGCCGCGATCTCTTTGGTGTGATCTTTCGATCCTGTGTCCACAATGATGATCTCGTCCACCAGACCGGCTACCGATTCCAGACAGCGGCCGAGAACATCCTCTTCATCCCGGACGATCATGCAAAGACTGATTGTACACATCAGAGATCCCTCCCTGCCATAACTTGTAGAAAAGCCCCCACACCAAGCGGCATGGGGGCCTTCCCATTCAACCGGTTATGCTGCGGGGGGTTCGGAGCCTGAATATCTATTTGCGCTTACGCTTTTTCCCAAAGAGATTGCCTCCAGCTTCCCGCCGGGAGACACAGAGGCTGCTACAGTATATGTCAATGCAGATCGAAAGTGTGTCCGGGTTGAAGAATCGCTGTGACAGAAACCGGCGGACTGCTTGCCTACCACCTTTGTCAAGGTCCCCTGAAACCGATTTTTTCCATATGCGCGTCCTCTGCCGCAATATCTGCTGGCCGATGGACAAGCCCGCCCTCTGGCTCCGGGTTAGCGAATGGCGCCGCTTTACTGGAAAAGTATCATTTGGGGAGGTACTGAGCTGCCTGCTTTGCGCATAGGCTATTCTATCAGAAAGACGCTAAGGCGTATCGCCGAACACAGGGAGTGATGAATATGCAGGCTCTCATGCTTGCGGCTGGGATGGGATGTCGTATGGGGGATTGTACGGGTGCGCTTGCCAAATGTATGATACGCATCAACGGACAAACCCTTCTGGAACGAACAGTGGAAGCACTCAAACTGGCGGGAATCTCCAAAATGGTGATCGTTGTAGGATGGCACAGTACTCAGTTGGTAAAGACAATTCAAAGCGCTATGAATGGAATTGAGTTTGAGTTTGTTTATAATTCTGATTATGCGACAACAAATAACATATATTCGCTTTATTTGACAAGGGAGCAGCTGGGCCGCGATGACACCATCTTGCTTGAGTCTGATTTGGTGTTTGACAGGGAACTTCTTCGAACTGTTGTTCAGTGTCCGGCTCAGGATATTGCCGTTGTGAGCAAGTATAAACCTTGGATGGATGGGACGGTAGTTACCATTACGGAAGATGGCAAAATTAGCGCATGGATTGAAAAGCAAGAGATCGAACGTCAACATGCGGATCTCTATTATAAAACAGTCAATATCTATAAATTCAGCAGGCGTTTCTCACAACAAAGCTACATCCCATGCATGGAAGAATATATCAGGGCGCATGGCAAAAGCCAATACTATGAAATGGTTTTACAGGAATTAGCCAAAGCTGGCCAGCTCAGACTAAGTGCGTTTATTCTGGACGCACTCAAATGGTATGAAATTGATACGAAAGAGGATTTGGCTCGGGCGACTTCTATTTTCCAAAGTATGGAGTAAGGTGAAAAGCGTGGGAATAGGCCCCAATCTGTGCATTTGCTGCGAAACGCGCTGAAATTCAGCGAGGCATATCAAAAGGTGGCGCATCTGATCGTGGGGACCCCGGTTGTCGCGTGGGGCAGCCCGGTCCAATAGGGGGAGACAGTACATGAAATATTCCATGCTGGTTGATTTAACCAAGATGAGCCGGGCGCTTGCGGATGCAGCGCGGTATTTACGCGCCGCGCCACAAAATGATCTGCAGGCAGAGGT
This sequence comes from Clostridiales bacterium, assembly GCA_022764045.1. Taxonomy (GTDB): domain Bacteria; phylum Bacillota; class Clostridia; order Oscillospirales; family Oscillospiraceae; genus Evtepia. The sequence goes on from JALERU010000010.1 coordinate 44,223, forward strand.
GACGGAAAAGGGCAGACAGATGCTGTCCCAAATTGAAACTGTCCTGGAACAGCACCGGGAAGACTTGCGCTCCGAAACTCCATTGGAACAACTGGCGGAACTAAAAACGCTGTGGGAAAGCGGAGGCGAGGTGTTGGAGAAACGACTGGAGCAGTTTACCCGGAACCTTCCCAAAGAAATTTCTTACCAGGTGCGGGCAGTCTTCTTTGCCGAGCAGGGGGAAAAATGGGATGCTATGGGGAGCGTCTATGCGTATATGCGCGATGATCCGAGGTTTGACCCGGTAGTGGTACTGATGCCCATTTTCCGTTCTTTGCAGCGTGCAGACGGTCATGTGGATCAGGAAATCATCTACAAAGATTATCTGACACCGATGGGAATTCCCTTCTATGAATACAATGCGTACAGCCTCCCGGATGACCGGCCGGATTTGGCCTTCACCAGCCAGCCCTACAATAGTGTCCAGCTTCCCCAATTCTATGCGGAATCCATTTCAAAGGATACTCGGTTGGTGTATTTGCCGTATTTTGTGCCGGATAAGGTCGCTGTGGAATCTGTCCAGGCATGGTGCCAGCTCCCGGTTTACAATTACGCCTGGAAGGTGATTGGTTCCTCCCAAAGACATTATGAGGTCTATCGTCGGTATTCCCGGCTGAAGGGCAGCAATATGCTGATCACGGGACTGCCAAAACTGGATGCCGCAGCAACACTTCGGGAACGAGGCGTTCCTCTCCCGGAGAAGTGGGAAAACGTCATCAGAAACCGTAAGACGTTCTTGTGGAACAGTTGGTACAGCCTGGATGTGTGTTCCCTGCGGTATTTTGACGAACTCTTGTCCTGGTTCAAGGAACATACAGACTGCGCCCTGATCTGGCGTCCTCACCCAATGACGGACATCGTGACCAAACTGTACCTTCCGGATCAATACGATTTCTGGCTCCAATGTCAGCAGAGGCTGGAAGAACTTCCCAACGCAGTTCGGGATGAAGAGGTCTCCTGTGATGCGGCATTCTGTTATTCAGACGCTCAGATTTCAGATTACAGTTCTCTCATGCCTCAGTATCTTTTGGTGGATAAGCCTTGCCTGTGGATCGTCAGTTCCGCCTTTACATTCATCGGCGAAGTCATTGACGGGGACTGGACCGAACGTGCCTCGAATACTCAGCAGATCCTGGACTTTCTGGAGCGTATCCGGCAGGGCGACGACCCGAAAGCTGACCGACGGAAAGCGGTCCGGCAAAAGGACCTGTCTCTGGCTGACGGACACTGTGGAGAGCGGGTGTGCAAAAAGATATGGGACGCCATGCACCGGGAAGATTTTTCGATATTTTGTAGTGATAGGAGCTTATCGATATGAACGAAACAAGAATTTATGGTGCATCGGTATCTGTTAATGAAGAGCGCATCAAGGTTTTTTGGGAACAGCGGGCCGGAATGTATGGAGAAAAGGGGGATCGTGCGGTATTATGCGGGGAACAGTTTTCTGACAGTGGGGAAAAAAGAAACGCTTTTACCCGTGAAGTCATCGTTCCACAACTGCATATCACAAGGGATACAAGAGTTTTGGACGTTGGCTGCGGGGTTGGGCGTCTGGCCAGGATGCTCCTTCCAAAGTGTGGGTTTTACTATGGTGTGGATTTTTCTCAGAACATGGTGCATGCAGCCAGACAGACCTGCGAACAGATGAAATCTGACGGGTGTAAAGCTGATTATAAAGTGGAACAGCTTTCTTTTTTTGATGCACTGCAAAAATCGCCCGAATATTATGGCGGCACGTTCGATTGTATCATTGTTTGCGGAGTTTGCATGTATGTCAATGATGAGATCTTGCAGGAGTCATTTTGCAATATTCCGGCGCTTTTAGGGAGTCACAGCGCAGCCCTTTTCCAAGAAACTGTCGGGAAGAGGGAACGTCTGACATTAAACAATTTCTATTCTGGTGCGTTAAATACCTTCTATAGCGCGATTTACCGCACACCCGAGGAATACTTATCCTTTTATCAGCCGCTGCTTAAGGCTGGATTTTCTATAGAACGTCAAGGGAAATTTCCCAACCTTGACGAAAACTATGCAGACACATACCGGTGGTATGCAGTTCTGAAGCGGTGATCCTGGTCGGCCGGATTGTAGATGTCATCCTATGATTTTGCCTTGCAAGGTTGTTTTTATATAGGCGCGGCAGGTGTCAATGATTTAGAAATCGTGGCTGGTAAGCCAAGGAAAACCTGCAAAAGTTAGCATAAGCTAACAAATGATTGGAGTATCTATCCAGAAAAAACAACAAAAAAACCAAAAAAATCAGAAAAAATCGCACAAACTCTGTTGACATTCTGTCTTCTAAGGACGATAATGACCATGGATTTTGAATCACCCTCGCAGAGGATTTTTTAAGGATGTGAATTACGTATGCAGCCAAACAATCTTGCAAAAGAAGTTCGGAAGCTCCTTCCGGGCGGGGACTGCACCGGCCGTGGCGGCTGTGGATTTGCCACCTGTGACAAATGCGCGGCAGCCATCGCGGACGGCGGTCCGGCAAACCTATGTCCTGCCTGCACAGACGAAGACATCGCCGCCATCGTCGCTCTGACCGGCGGAGAGCTCGTGCCTGCCAAGGCAGAGACTGCCTTCATCAAATGTTCCGGTTGTGCAGCCGGAAAGTCCAGATTGAAGGTCTATAGCTCCTGTGAAGAGGCCGTGAAGAGCGGCTTTGCCCAGGGCGAATGTCAGTATGGGTGCGTGGGCGCCGGCTCCTGTGTGGCAGCCTGTACCTTCGGCGCCCTGTCCATTGTGGACGGCAATGTCCAGGTGGACAAGGAAAAGTGCAACGGCTGCGGCGCCTGCGCCAATGCCTGCGTGCAGAACCTCATCCATATGGTTCCCGAGGACGCCTCCAACTTCGTTCCCTGCTCCAACAAGGACGACGAGGAGACCTCCTACAAAATCTGCGGCTATAGCTGCGTGGGCTGCGGCGACTGCGCCGAGGCATGTCCCGAGGAGGCCATCTCCATCGTGGACAACTGCGCCCAGATCGACTATGACAAGTGCGTGGGCTGCGTGGCCTGCACGGTCTCCTGCCGCAAGAAGATCATCGTGGACACCTTCCACGACCTGACCAAGCTCAAGTCTACCACTGCTTTTGTCCGCTGCCGCGGCGGCTGGTATAACCACCAGGTCTATGCCAACGCCGGCGCCACCACCTGCCGTGAGGCGGTAAAGCTGGACATCGACGGCCACTGCAACTACGGCTGCGCCGGCTTCGGCGACTGCGCCCAGGCCTGCCGCTTCGACGCCCTGGAGCTGGTGAACGGCACGGCAAAGGTAGACCCCGACAAGTGCGTGGGCTGCACCGCCTGCGTCCATGTCTGCCCCCAGGAGCTGCCCATCATCGTGCCTTACAAGGGCGCAAAGCTGGTGCCCTGCGCCTCTAAGGACGACCCCGAGGTCCGCAAGCAGCTTTGCTGGGTGGGCTGCATCGGCTGCGGCGACTGCGTTGCCAACTGCCCCGACGAGCTCATTCACCTGGAGGACGGCCGCGCCGTCATCACCCCCGACCGGTGCGAAGACTGTAACATCTGCTCCTATGTCTGCCCCAACGGTGTCATCACCGCCCGGGAGATGCCGGAGTTTACCTACGTTCAGGTCCGTGCCATGGCAGCACAGAAAGGAGGCGCTGCGAAATGAGAGATACAAGACCCTTTAAGAGTATGGACGCCAACGCGGCCGCCGGCCATGTTGCCTACGCGTTCACGGAAGTCGCAGCCATTTACCCCATCACCCCCTCCTCCCCCATGGCGGAGCACGTGGATGAATGGGCCAACCAGGATCGCAGAAACATTTTTGGTCACCGGGTGAACATCGTGGAGATGGAATCCGAGGCCGGCGCCGCCGGCGCTGTCCACGGCTCCCTGTCAACCGGCGCCCTGACCACCACCTTCACCGCCTCTCAGGGCCTGCTGCTGATGATCCCCAACCTGTATAAGATCGCCGGCGAGGGCCTGCCCGGTGTGTTCCACGTGGCAGCCCGTACCCTGACCACCCACGCCCTGTCCATCTTCGGCGACCATCAGGACGTGATGGCCTGTCGCGGCACCGGCATGGCCATGCTGGCCGCCGGCACCCCCCAGGAGGTCATGGACCTGGCTCCTGTTTCCCATCTGTCCGCCATCCAGGCCAGCATGGGCTTCATCAACTTCTTCGACGGCTTCCGTACCTCCCACGAGATCCAGAAGCTGCGCACTTGGGACTATGAGACCCTGAAGGAAATGGTGGATTGGGAGGCTCTGGACCGCTTCCACGCCCAGGCCAACCTGCCCCACCACCCCTATCACCGCGGCTCCAACGAGCCCCCCGAAACCTTCTTCCAGCACAGAGAGGCCTCCAACAAGGCTTACAACGACCTGGTGGACGTGGTTGTGGGGAACATGAACAAGGTCAATGCCGCCATCGGCACCAACTATAAGCCCTTCAACTATTACGGCGCACCCGACGCCACCGACGTCATTGTGGCCATGGGTTCCGTCTGCGGCACCCTGGAAGAGGTTGTGGACGTGATGACCGCTCAGGGCAAGAAGGTCGGCGTGCTGGAGGTCCACCTCTATCGCCCCTTCTCCGCCAAGCACATGCTGGCAGAGCTGCCCGAGTCCGTCCAGCGCATCGCCGTTCTGGACCGCACCAAGGAGCCCGGCGCCTTCGGCGAGCCCCTGTATCTGGATGTGGTGGCCGTCCTGAGCGACGCCGGCAAGACCGACATCCGGGTCATCGGCGGCCGTTATGGCCTGTCCTCCAAGGACACCACCCCCGCCGATATGTACTCTGTCTATCAGCACCTGGCCAAGGGTGGTCACAATCACTTCACCGTCAGCATTGTGGATGACGTGACCAACCTGTCCGTGGAGCGCTGCGCCTTTGAGATGCCCCACGATCCCACCCAGGCCTCCGTTAAATTCTGGGGCATTGGCTCCGACGGCCTGGTGGGCGCTTCCAAGAACACCTCCAAGATCATCGGCGACCACACCGACAAGTATGTTCAGGCTTACTTCCAGTACGACTCCAAGAAGTCCGGCGGCCTGACCATCAGCCACCTGCGCTTCGGTGACAAGCCCATCCGGTCCTCTTACTATGTGGGCGCCGCCGACTGCGTGGTCTGCGGCAACCCCGCCTACATCGGCAAGTACGACATGGTCCGGGACGTGAAGCCCGGCGGCATCTTCATGCTCAACTGCGACTGGGAGGGCGAGGAGCTGGAAGCCCGTCTGCCCGCCGATATCAAGCGCGCCATCGCCCAGAAGAACATCAAGTTCTACACCTGCGACGCCGTGAACATCGCCCGGAGCATCGGCCTGAAGGGTCGTATCAACACCATCATCCAGTCCGCTTACTTCAAGCTGGCTGACCTCATCCCCGCTGAGGATGCCATCGAGTATATGAAGCAGGGTATTATCAACGACTACGGCACCAAGGGCCAGAACATCGTTGACATGAACGTGGCCGCCGTGATGGCCGGCCAGACCGCTGCCAAGGAAGTGGCCGTCCCCGCCAGCTGGGCCAACGCCCAGGATGAGGCCAAGGCCGAGCTGAAGCTCAATACCGTCAACGCCGAGCAGGACGCCTACGTCCGCAACATCCTCATTCCCACCAACAACCTGGAGGGCGATGCGCTGCCCGTCTCCGCCTTCCTGCCCTATATCACCGGCAAGGTTCCCTCCGGCACCTCTGCCTTCGAGAAGCGCGGCATCGCCGTGGATATCCCCGTGTGGCACGCGGAAAACTGCACCCAGTGCAACTGGTGCGCCACCGTCTGCCCCCACGCCGTCATCCGTCCCTTCATCCTCAAGCCTGAGGACGCGGAGGGCCTGACCACCGTGGACTGCAAGACCGAACCCGGTAAGCAGTTCCTGATCGCCGTCTCCGCGGAAGACTGCACCGCCTGCGGCTCCTGCGTGGAGATGTGTCCCGCCCGGGGCAAGGCCCTGTCCATGGAGCGGGCTGCCGACCGGATGAAGGGCGACCAGGAGATCTTCGAGTATGCCAAGAAGGTGGGCGTCCAGAAGGGCTCCGACAAGAACGTGAAGACCTCTCAGTTCCTCCGTCCTTACCTGGAGTACTCCGGCGCTTGCCCCGGCTGCGGCGAGACCCCCTATGCCAAGATGGTCACCCAGCTCTTCGGCGACCACGCCATCATTGCCAACGCCACCGGCTGCTCCTCCATCTGGGGCGCTTCCGTGCCCAGCATGCCTTACGTGGTGGACGAAAACGGCCGCGGCCCCGCTTGGGCCAACTCCCTGTTCGAGGACAACGCCGAGTTCGGCTACGGCATGGCCGTGAGTATGCGCACCCGCCGGGGCGCCATGAAGACCGTGGTGGAGCGCCTGGCCAAGAACCCCGCCTTCGGCGGCCTGGCCAAGGCTTGGGTGGAAAAGATGAACACCCCCGACGCCAACCACCTGGGCGATTCTCTGGTGGAGCTGTGCAAGATCTATCCTGAAAACGAAGACGCCCAGTTTGTGGTGAACAACGCCGACCTGCTGCCTCGTCCCTCCATGTGGGTCTTCGGCGGCGATGGCTGGGCTTACGACATCGGCTACGGCGGCCTGGACCACATCCTGGCCTCCACCGAGAACTTTAACGTGCTGGTCTTCGATACCGAGGTTTACTCCAACACCGGCGGCCAGTCCTCCAAGGCAACCCCCACCGGCGCTGTGGCCCAGTTCGCCGCCGGCGGCAAGCCCACCGGCAAGAAGGATCTGGCCCAGATCGCCATGACCAACGGCCATGTCTACGTGGCACAGGTGGCCATCGGCGCCAACCCCGCCCAGACCCTGCGGGCCCTGAAGGAAGCCGAGAGCTATGACGGGCCTTCCCTGATCATCGCCTACGCGCCCTGTATCAACCACGGCCTGAAAGCCGGCATGAACCGCTCCATGGTGGAGATGAAGAAGGCTGTCCGGGCCGGTTATTGGAACCTGCTGCGCTTCGATCCCCGTCTGGCCGCAGAGGGTAAGAACCCCCTGCAGATCGACAGCGCCAAGCCCAACGAGGATTACCAGTCCTTCCTGAAGGGCGAGGTCCGTTACGCTTCCTTGAGCATGAAGAATCCCACCCAGGCTGCCAAGCTCTTTGAGGAGTCCGAGAAGAACGCCCTGGGCCGCTATGATAGCCTGATCCAGAGACGGAACAGTCTGGAGCCGAAGGAGGGAATGGCGAAATGATTAACAACGTAAGAGAAAGAAACCCCATGCCCGAGCAGCCTCGTGAGATTCGCTGCACCAACTTCAACGAGGTGGCCCTGGGCTATACCGAGGCCGACGCCATCCGGGAGGCCATGCGCTGCCTGAAGTGCCGCAAAAAGCCCTGCACCGTCGGCTGCCCCATCCATCAGCAGATCCCCGAGTTCATCGCCCATGTGGCCGAAGGGGACTTCGAGGGGGCCTATGAGATCATCACCGTGAGAAGCTCCATGCCCTCCATCTGCGGCCGTGTCTGCCCCCAGGAGCAGCAGTGCGAGAAGAACTGCGCTCACGCCGTGAAGGGCGAGGCCGTTGGCATCGGCCGCCTGGAGCGGTTCGTGGCCGACTGGCACGCCGCCCGCAACGCCGTCTCTGCCCCCCAGGTGGAGAAGAAGGGCAAGAAGGTGGCCGTCATCGGCTCCGGCCCTGCCGGCATCGCCTGCGCCGGGGACCTGGCTGCCCTAGGTTATGACGTCACCGTCTTTGAAAAGCTGACCTATGCCGGCGGTATCCTCACCTACGGCATCCCCCAGTTCGTGCTTCCTAACTCTGTGGTGGATCGGGAGATCGAGACCCTGAAGGCCCGGGGCGTGGAAATCGTCACCGGCACCGCCATCGACAAGGACAAGAGCGTGGACGACCTCTTCGCCGCCGGCTACGAGGCCATCTTCGTGGGCAACGGCGCCGACGTGCCCCAGACCCCCAGAGGCCTGGACACCAGCCTGACCGGCGTCTGGTCTGCCAACGACTACCTTACCCAGGTGAACCTGAACCCCGAAACCCTCCCCGCCAACATCAAGGACGCCAAGCGCGTGCTGGTGGTGGGCGGCGGTAACGTGGCTGTGGACGCCGTCCGCTGCGCCCGCCGTCTGGGCGCCGAGACCATCATGGTCTACCGCCGCACCATCGCCGAGGCTCCCGCCCGCCGGGACGAGATCGCCCACACCTACGAGGAGGACATCGAGATCAAGGAGCTGACCAACCCCGTGGCGTGCTATGGCAAGGACGGCGTCCTCACCGGCGTCAAGTGCGAGAAGATGGTGCTGGGTGAGCCCGACGAGTCCGGCCGCCGCCGCCCTGTGGGCACCGGCGAGTATTTCGATGTGGAGTGCGACAACCTGGTCATCGCCACCGGCACCTCCTATAGCGAGGACGTGGTGGACACCACCACCGGCATCGACAAGGACAAGTGGGGCGGCATCGCCACCGACGAGGGCTGCAAGACAAGCCGTCCCGGCGTGTTCGCCGGCGGTGACGCGGTTACCGGTCCTCAGACCGTGGTGCTGGCCATGGGCGCTGGCAAGCGCGCTGCCGTGAGCATCGACGAGTACCTGTCCAGCAAATAATTTGCCAACTCATTTCTTTTTCATTATTTTCCTTTTTGCACAGGGCCAGGGTGACCGAAAGGTCCCCTGGCTCTGTGCGTGTTCCAAGGTGTCAGGAGGTGTCCCATGATCCAAAAAGTATCCGACCCTTCCTCTCTGGCCCCTCTCTTTGCCGGCTGGCAGGAGACCATACTCTGGTCCTGTCTCCAGGGGGTCATGGGCGAAGTGTACGCCCCGGCGGGGGAGGGACCCACCGCCGCCCTGGCTACCCTGGGGGACTTTACCTTCCTGGCCGGTCAGCCACAGGGGGAATTGGCGGCCTTTGTTCCCCCGGGCCGCAGCCCGGCCTTTCACCTGCTTGTTCCCCAAAACGAGGGCTGGTGCCGCTGCATCGAAACCCTCTACGGGCCCCGGGCCCGCCGGATCACCCGCTACGCCACCCACAAGGACTCACAGGCCTTTGACCGCCGGCGCCTGACCCAACTGGCGGCTTCTCTGCCCCCTGGCTATGCACTCCGGGCCATAGACGAGACCGGTTACCACCAGTGCCGCCAAGCCGGCTGGAGCCGGGACCTGGTCTCTCAGTTCCCAACCCCCGAGGCCTACGCCGCCCTGGCCCTGGGCTTTGGGGTGTTCCGGGGGGACCGCCTTTTGGCTGGGGCCTCCACCTATGCCCGGTATCGGGAGGGCATTGAGATTGAAGTGGACACCCACCCCGACCATCGCCGCCAAGGCCTGGCCACAGGGGCGGCCGCCGCCCTGATCTTAGCCTGTTTGGACTGTGGCCTCTATCCCAGTTGGGACGCCCACAATACCATTTCACTGTCCCTGGCGCAAAAGCTGGGGTACCGGTTTAGCCATCCCTACCCCGCTTACGAGCTCAGCCAATAAACCCACTCCTTTGCCTTCCCCTCGGGGGGAAGGTGCCCCAGCGGGCACACTGGAGCGGATGCGGGGGCGATTTGGAATATCGTCCCACAGAAAAAGACTCCCCCCATAACCAGTCCCTTCCCAACCAACGCCCCAAAGGAGGTCCCCCATGTCCCGTTCCCGTCTGCTCCCCTTCGTCCTCTGCGCCCTCCTGGCCCTGACCGCCTGCGGCCAGGAGACGCCGCCTGCCCCGGAGGAACCCACCCCCGCTGCCACCCAGGAGGTCAAAGACCTCTCCGCCGCCTTTCAGGGCATCCATGGCTGCGCCGTCCTGTATGATCCCGTTGCCGACCACTACACCCTCTACCGGGAGGACCTGTGCCGCACCCGGGTCTCTCCCTGCTCCACCTTTAAGATCGTCTCCACCCTCATGGGCCTGCGCACCGGGGTGTTAGCCAGCCCGGAGTCCACCATGGTATACTCCGGGACCCAATATCCTGTGGACGCCTGGAACGGAAACCTGACCCTCCGGGAGGCCTTCCAGTCCTCCTGCGTCTGGTATTTCCGCCAGGTGATCGACCGGGTGGGGAAGGTGGAGGTGGCCGGCCACCTGGAAGCCCTGGACTACGGCAACCAGGACATCTCCCAGTGGGAGGGGAACGGCCAAAATCCTTTTCCGGAGCTCAACGGCTTCTGGCTGGATTCCTCCTTGAAAATCTCCCCCCTGGAACAGGTCCAGGTGCTCTCCGCCCTCTTCCAGGGGCGCACCGCCTACACCCCCGACGAGCTCGCCGTCCTCCAAAGCCTCATGCTGGTCCAGGAGGACGAGGGGGGCCAGCTTTACGGCAAAACCGGTACCGGCTTCGGGGGGACAGGCTGGTTCGTGGGCTTCCGCCAGGAAGGGGAGGCGCGCACCTACTTCGCCGTCTACCTGGCCGACGAGACCCGTGAGGTCTCCGGCAGCGACGCCAAAGAGGTGGCCCTCAACCTGCTGGCAGGGGAGAGCGCCGCCGGGGAATGATCTCCTTCCGTTCGCAGCCAATCCACCGAAAATTTTTCAAAAAATGCCCCTTGACTCTCACACCGTGGCAGGGACTAAGCTATGTTTGAGCTCAAAAATCACAGATCTGTGAGGAAGACCCTATGTTAAGAATCGGAGAATTTTCAAAACTGTCCCGAGTCAGCATCCGCATGCTGCGCCACTACGACGAGATCGGTCTCCTCCACCCGGCTTCCATCGACCCCTTCACCGGCTACCGCTATTACAGCGAGGACCAGCTCCCCACCGCAGGGAGGATCACCGCCCTGCGGGACATGGGCTTTGGTCTGACCGCCATCGGGGGCCTGCTGGCCAACCGGGGGGATTCCCAGGTGTTGGAGGACCAGTTAGAGGCCCGCCGAAGGGCCCTTTTGGAGGAACTGGCAGACATCCAGCGGCGGCTGCGGCTCCTGGACACCGCCCAAAAGCGGCTGAGAAAGGATGACAGCACCATGGAATACACGGTAAACCGGAAAACCCTGCCCCAGCGCCAGGCCGCCTGCCTGCGCATGACCATCCCCACCTATGACCGGGAGGGGGACCTCTGGCACCTGATGATGCAGGAGACCGCCCACCTGAACCTCCAGCCCGACGATCCATGCTATTGCAGCGTGGTCTTCCACGACGGGGAGTTTAAGGAGAAGGACGTGGACGTAGAGGCCCAAAAGACCGTCAAGGGCACCTATCCCGACACGGAGCACGTGACCTTCCGCACCCTCCCCCCCGTCACCTTCGCCTCCACCACCTATCAGGGCCCCTACGACAAGATCAGCGAGGCCAACGCCGCCGTGGCCGCCTGGATTCGCGACAACGGCTACGCCTACGCCGGCCCCGCCTTCAACATCTACCACGTGAGCCCCCACGACACCCAAAACCCCGAGGAGTTTGTCACTGAGGTCTGCTACCCCATCCAAAAACCGTAACAGCAACCAGCGCGCCGGGCGTTTGCATTTCCCGGCGCGCTGGCCAAAAAAAGAGCCGGTCCCAACGAGGTTTCTCGCGGGTTACCGGCTCTGCGTCTTGGCGTCTGGCTCTGGGCTGGGGGATATGGTGTTGTTTTTGCAGTCGATAAGGGACTCCGTTTGCATCGGGGGCAGAAGAGGGGGAAGTTTTTCAGCAGGGTGTCCGGCCCCACTTGCACCCGGGTCTTTCCGTGGCAGTGGAGGCAGTAGAGCCATTGCCGGGTCATGGGGTGATGTCCCTGGCCTTCATTTTTTCCAGCTCCGCCTGCTGACGCTTTTTGTAGTTCTCCCGGCCAACGGCCCAGTCGCCCCAAATCACTGTGTTGGCAATCACAAGCGGGAAGATGGTTTCCAGCGTAAGGGGCACCCTTCCGCTGGTGAGGATGAAGATGGTTCCCACCAGGACGCCCAGGGGGAGAATCCCGCCCCACAGGGGACTTTTGAGCCGTGTGCAAAGCAAGTGCTCGGCAAACAGGATAACTGCCGCTACGGCAAACCCGATTCCTAATTCAAACATCATACATGCTCCTTTTCCAGTTTGTATTTTTCGATGATGCCTTTGGCCGTCTCTAAATCCAGCCGCCCGTCCACGGCCAGGCCCTTGATATAGGCGGCAAAGGGTTCCTCCTTCTGCTGGTCGCCGAGCTGGATTTTTTGAATGAGCTTATCCAGCCGCAGCCGCACCGTGGGGTAGGAGACCCCGTAGCGCTTGGCGATCTCTTTCAAAGAGCCGGAGGAGAGGACAAAGTTTTTCAGGAAGGTCACGTCCTCCCCCTCCAGGGCCAGCAGCCACTGGGGGATTTGATCCAGGTCCATTAAAAGACCTCCTTTCGATTGATTTTAACAAAATTAATTATAACATGAATAAAATTAAAATCAAGAGAAAAATAAATGAAATTTTATTTTATCTGGGAAAAGAAACCGCACGCCGCAAACTGCGGCGCGCGGTGTGTTCAGGGGCTGACGCTTTCGGAGGCGGTTTCCAGGGTTTCCAGCAGCTCTTGCATTAGGGTGTCTGCGGCGCCGTCCCCCAGATAGCCCAGGCAGTAGACACGCTCTCCCACATAGAGATGGCGGCGGTTTGTGACAACGAGGGGTTCCCCCGCCAGATGGAAGAGAAGCTGGTGGCTTCCGACGTCTCCTTCTGCCAGGAAGGGGAAGAGAGTATGGAGGCAGCGGTGATAGGAATACCTGCTCAGAATATCCTCCAGCTGGGCCAAGGCGCCCGAGTCGGCGGAGCAGTGATAACTTTTGTGAGCCTGCTTTAGGGAGCCGGAGGGATCGGTGTTGTCGATCCAGAAATAGCTATGGGTCACGGAGACATCCTCACCGGTCTCCAACGAGGGAAAGGGGATAGGCCACAGCAAGACGGCGGCCATCACCACGACCACTCCGGACAAAAGCAGCTTCTTCCAGTGTTGTTTCATCGGGCGCCCTCCTTTCCTCTATCTTACCACGGGCCGGAGAAGGCGCGCAACAACAGAAGAATGACAAATGCCTGACAAAGCAAAACCGCAGGCCGCAAGGGGAACCCTTGGGGCCTGCGGCTATTTTTCAAGGTTTTGTTCCCCCAGCCAGGTCAGAAAGCTCTGGGCCAGGGCCAGCTGTTTTTCATTCATGGGGCGCAATAACTCGGCCACGTCCTGCCAAGCGTCCTTGTGATGGCGCACCGCGCCCACCAGAAACTCGTCGGGGGTGGTGTCCAGGGCAATGGCCAGCCGCAGGATGACCTCGATGGAGGGGATGGAAACGGCCCGCTCAATGTTGGAGAGATATTTGTCCCCAATCCCTGCCAACTCTTCCACTTCCGCCTGCTTGAGGCCAAGCTGTTTCCGCCGCCGGGCAATCCGTTTTCCAATCATAGAATAGTCTAACTCCATAAGGCACCTCACAGTCCGTTACGATATGGTATTATCCTATCCAATTTGGAAAATCGATAAACAAATTAAAAATCGGAAATCATCTTGACAAATGAATAAATAGAAGTTATAGTCGAATAATCGATGATAAAGCGGGTGAATTACATGGTAGAACAAGTGGAAAAAATTTTGCAAGAGTGGAAAGTCCCCACGCATTATGTGGGTTATGGACACCTTTTGACTGCTGCTGAGCTTTATGAAGCGGGTGAGCCGTTTTCCCTTGTCCTTCTGTGCAAGGTGGCTGTGTGCCGCCACCGCAGGCTGTATCGGGTAAGGATGGCTCTTTACACTGTGCTGAAATACGTCAATACCACTCCTTTTGGCCGGGCATGGGCGGCGTCCCACGGCCATCCAATGGGTATGGAGGAATTCTTTCTGACGCTATTTACTCTGGCGGAGCAGAGGAAACAAGTGGAAGAAGGGGAGTTGGAATGAAAAAGGGCGTGCCGTGGGATTCTCCACGGCACGCCCTTTGTGTTTTCGCTCACATGCTCTGCTTCAAAATGTCCAAAATCTCCTGGTGCTCCAGCACTTTGTACCCGCTGTCCATCACAAAAGAGCCCTGGGCGATGCCTTCCAGCATGTCCTCGGTGACGCCCAGGTCGGCCAGGTGCATCACCAGGCCGATCTCCTTCATCCAGGCCTCCATGGCGGCCAGACCCTCCAGACCGATCTCCTGGTCGGATTTGCCCTCGGGGCGCACGGCCCACACATTCACAGCGAACTTTTTGAACTGGTGGACACCATAGGGCAGAATGTGCCGGTAGTAGGGCAGGGAGACCGCCGACAGGGTCATGCCATGGGTGGCGTCGGTGTAGGCCCCCACCGACTGGCCGATCATGTGGACCATCCAGTCAGTGGCCTTGCCCTTGGCTACCAGGGTGTTCAGGGCCCAGGTGGCGATCCACATCAGGTTGCTCCGGGCCTCGTAGTTTCTGGGGTTTTCAACGGCTTCCCGGCTGCTGTGGATGAGGGAGCGCATGAGGCCCTCCATGAGATAGTCGGAGGTGCAGTCGTCATCGCCGGAGAAATACTGCTCGGTGATGTGGTTCATGATGTCGTAAATGCCCGCCACCATCTGGTACTTGGGCAGGGTGTAGGTGTACTCGGGGTTCAGAATGGAGAATTTGGGAAAAAGCTCCTCCCCAAAGACCCGGCCGATTTTCAGCTTGGTCTTGTGGTTGGTGATCACCGAGCCGCCGTTCATCTCCGACCCGGTGCCCACCATGGTGAGCACGCAGCCCACGGGGAGGATGGGGTTATCCACCTCCTCCATGCGCACGTAATACTTCTCCCAGGGGTCTTCCTGGCACCAGGCCGAGGCGGCCACCCCCTTGGCATAGTCGCAGCAGGAGCCGCCGCCCACGGCCAGCAGCAGGTCCACGTGGTTCTCCCGGGCGATCCGGCAGCCCTCGTTGAGCTTTTCCACCGTTGGGTTGGGCATGACCCCGGCGTCCTCATAGATCTCCTTCCCGGCGTCCTTCAAAATGGCCACCACCTGGTCATAGATACCGTTTTTCTTGATGGAACCGCCGCCGTAGATCAGTTGCACCTTCTTGCCGTAATGGGCCAGCTCCCCGGCCAGGGCCTCCAGGGCGTCGGGGCCGAAATGGAGCCTCGTGGGGTTGCTGTATGTGAAATTACCTAACATGTGATCCGTCTCCTTCTTGATAAACTTCTTTCGCCATCCTCAGAGCGGCCCAGGCCTTGGGCCAGCCGGCGTAAAAGGCGGCGTGGGTGAGAACCTCCGCCATCTCTTGGGCGGTAACGCCATGGTTTTTGGCGTTTTGAATGTGAAATTTCAGGGAGGAATCCAGGATTCCGCTGGCCATGAGGGCCGTGACGGTGACCATGGACCGGTCCCGGGGGGAGAGCTCGGCCTCCCGGGACCAGACCTCTCCAAAGAGTACGTCGTCGTTGAGCTGGGCGAACTTGGGGGCGAATTGCCCCAGCTCGTCCCGGCCCGCAGTTACCTTTGCCATGATAAAGGATCTCCTTTCCGTTGTCAAATGAAAGCCGGTTTACAGACTAAGGCCGGTGATAAACTCCACCGTACTAGCAGTTAATTCTCATGATCTACCCGATACCGCAGCCAAAGGCTGCTCCCTTCCTTGGCTTCCGCGCCAAGGAGAGTAAAGGAGATCGCCTCGTCCGTGCTCAGGCCTTCCTTGGCCAGGAAAAGGGACTGGGTGTCAGGGTTCCCGTCGGCAGCGGGGGCAACCACCACGCTGATCTCATCGCACATCCCCGCCTGGAGGAAGGACCAGTTGAGCACACCTCCGCCCCCCAGCATCAGGGTCTGGATGCCGAAAAGAGTTTTGAGCTTTTCCAGGGCCAGGGCATAGTCCAGGCTGTCTTGCCCGGCGATGAGATAGGAAATCCCCAGCTGCCGCAAAAAGGCCTTGTAATCGTTGCTGGCTTTCTCGGTGAGGACCTCCACCACATGGGCGGTGGTGGTCTCATAGACCAGGGTGTCGGACTGCCAGCCCAGCTTCCCCTTGGGGTCCACGGACACATAGTACATGGGGGCTTTTTTCGCCACGAAGTCCCCGGTGGGCACGGCAGGGGAGTTGGGGATCAGGTGGGGCGAGCGGTAGTGGGTGAAGTTATCGTCGGTGGTCACCCGGCCTGATAGCCACCCCTGATGGTGGTAAAAAGGGGCCTCGCCAAAGGCCAGGTCGTAAAACAGGTCGCCCGCCGCCTCGCACTGGGGCAGGTCCATGTAGTTGCCCATGATCTTCCCATCCAGGGAGGTGAGCATGTGGCAGAAAATATAGGGTCGGTTCATAGGGCCTCCTTATTTCAGCTTGCTGTATTTCTCTGGGTCCACCGGCTCCAGCCACTGGGTGGCGGTGTCCTGGCCGGGCACTTCAATGGCCAGGTGCTGGAAGGGGCTGTCCGGGGCGGCCCCATGCCAGTGCTTTACGTTGGGGGGAATGTTCACCACGTCCCCGGGGTGGAGCTGGCGAGGGGGCCCGCCCCATTCCTGATAGTAGCCCCGGCCGGCGGTGACCAGCAGGATCTGCCCGCCTCCCTGGCTGGCCTGGTGGATGTGCCAGTGGTTCCGGCAGCCGGAGGAGAAGGTCACGTTGCCGATGACCACCTGGTCCAGGCTGAGCATGTTCAGATAGCTAACCCCGTCAAAATAAGGGGCGTAGGCGGTGTTTTCCTCCCCAATGGGGAAGAGGCTGTGTTCCAGCAGAGTGTTTCCATCCATGGTTTCCTTTCCTCCTTTGATCCAGGCCGCCAGGGCCCGCTCCTCCCGGCACACAGCGGAGCCGTGGATGGCAAGTCCCTCTCCCACCTTGGCCCCGGGGCACAGGCGGCGGATGTCGGCTACGCTGTGGCCCAGGCCGCTGCCCTCGTGGGTGCAGAAGGGGAGAATGGTCTTGCCGGTGAAATCAAATGCCTCTAAAAAGGTGAACACGCACATGGGCATGGTGCCCCAGTAGTTGGGATAGCCCAAGTAGATGGTGTCGTAGCCCGCCAGGCTTTCAGGGCAGGCTTTCAGCGGGGGCCGGGCGTCCCGGCGCTGGTCGGCCTGGGCTTGGTCAATACACTGGTTGTAGTTGTCGGAATAGGGGTGGACGGGCTCCAATCGGAACAGATCCGCCCCGGTGAGGGCCTGGAGCCGCTGGGCCACCGCCTCGGTGTTCCCCACGGCCAGGGTGCGGATCGACCCGCTGACATAGTTTTCTCCCCGCCGGGAGAAATAAACGATAAGCTGTGCCATCATTGACCTCCTTGCACTGTGTGTTTCTTGTCCTTATTTTACCGCCAAGATTCTTGACAAGGAAGGATCGATTTTGTACCATGGTAATCACCAAAAGTTAGAACCAAAGGAGGGTGCGCACCATGTATAATCGCCAGCTCACCACATTCCTCCAGGTGGTAGACAGCGGCAGCTTTCACAAGGCCGCTGAGGGCCTGTACATCTCCTCCACCGCCGTCATCAAGCAGATCAACGCCCTGGAGAAGCATCTGGACCTCAAGCTCCTGGACCGCACCAACCACGGCGTCACCCTGACCCCGCCGGGGGAGGTGATCTACCGCCACGCCAAGGCTATCATAGATTACTCAGACAAGGCCGTCCAGGAGGCCCGCCTGCTGGCGGCAGAGGCGGACACCACCTTCTGCGTGGGCACCTCCATCCTCAACCCCTGTAAGCCCTTCATGGATCTGTGGTATCAGGTCAGCCACCGCCTGCCCGGCTTCAAGCTCCACATCGTCCCCTTTGAGGACGACCACCAGGGTATTTTGGGAGAGATTTCCGCCCTGGGAGAGAAGTTCGACTTTCTCATCGGGGCCTGTGACTCCCGCCAGTGGCTGGACCGGTGCAATTTCCTTCCTCTGGGGGTCTATCACCACTGTGTGGCCGTCCCCCGGGAGCACCCCCTGGCCCGGAAAGAAAAGCTGACCATAGAGGACCTCTACGGCCAGACCCTGATGATGGTCAAGCGGGGGGATTCCAGTTCTGTGGACCAGGTGCGAACCTTCGTGGAGGCCCACCCGGCCATCACCATTGAGGACACCCCCCAGTTTTACGACATGGAGGTCTTTAACCGCTGCGTCAAAACCCGCCAGCCCCTGATGACCCTGGACTGCTGGAGGGAGGTTCACCCTTCTCTGGTCACCCTCCCTGTGGACTGGGCGTTTACCATCCCCTACGGCATCCTCTACACCCTGCACCCTGACCGGGACACCTTGCGTTTTATCCAGCTGGTCAAAGAGCAGACGGCTAGGAGGGGAAAATCCACTTGACAAAATAGGACTATCGTGCTAATTTGTCCTTAGTACGACAGTCCTATTTTTCCTTGAAGGAGGGAACCCCCATGAAACCCAATGAGCCCAATCCCCGCCAGAACCTGCTGGCCACTGCCCCCATCCCCAAGCTGATTGGAACCTTTGCCCTTCCTGCCATCATCAGCCAGGTGGTCAACTCCATGCACAACATCGTGGACCAGACTTTCATCGGCTGGGGCATCGGGGACGTGGCCATTGCCGCCACCAACATCGCCTTCCCCCTGGCCAGCCTGACCACCGCCCTGGCCTGCCTCATCGGCATGGGCAGCGCCTCCGGATACAGCATTTTCCTGGGGAAGAAGGACACGGACTCTGCCCGGAAAAACCTGGGCAACGCCGTGGTGCTCTCTGTGGCCCTGGGCTGCTTGATGGCTGTGCTGGCAGTGGTGTTTTTAGAGCCCATGCTCTATCTCTTCGGCGCCACCGAGGCCATGATGGTCTATGCCAAGCCCTATGCCCTCATCATCGCCCTGGGGGTGCCCTTTGGCATCTTCTCCACGTCCATGGCCCATCTCATCCGGTCGGACGGCAGCCCCAGATTTTCCAGCGCCGTCCTGCTGTCCGGGGCCATTTTCAACATGGTCTTCGATCCCATTTTTCTCTTTGTTTTCCACATGGGGATTCAGGGCGTAGCTTTGGCCACCGTGCTGGGACAGGTCCTGTCCAGCGGTTTGGCCGTCTATTACCTGGTGAAAAAGCTCCAGATGGTCCGGCTGGAGCGGGGGGATTTCCGCCTGGCCCCGGCCACCATCCAGGGAATCGGCGCCCTGGGCGGCCCCATCTTCTTCAACCACATCATTATGACGGCGGCCCAGATCATCCTGATGAACATGCTGCGGACCTATGGCGCCCAGTCGGTCTACGGCAGTGAAATCGTCATTGCCGGCGCCGGGGCCATGGGGAAGGTGATGATCGTCCTCTTCAGCTGCATCATCGGCCTGGCCCTGGGCTGCCAGCCCATCTTCGGCTTCAACTACGGCAGCCGGAACTACGACCGGGTCATCCAGGCTTACAAGACCGCCCTGCGTTACGGCACCGCTGTGGCGGTGTTTATGTTCCTGGTGATGCAGCTCTTTCCCCGGCAGATCGCGGGGCTCTTTGGGTCCAGCGACCCGCTTTTCTATGACTTTTCCACCCACTACATCCGCATCTACCTTCTCATGACCTTCGTCAATGCGTTCCAGCCCATTACCTCCAATTTTTTCACCTCCATTGGCAAGGCCCAACTGGGCTTCTGGATGGCCCTCATCCGCCAGGGCGTGCTGCTCATCCCCATGCTGCTGATCCTGCCCCGGTTTTTGGGGCTGGACGGCGTTCTGTGGGCGGGACCTCTCTCCGACGGCGTGGCCGCCATTGTGGTCCTGTCCCTGGGCTTCCGGGAGGTCCGCCGCCTGGCCCGGCGCCAGCAGGAAGAGGAGGCGAAGAGACCATGAAGCGTAACACTCGCCAGGCTATCCTGGACACCGCCAAGACCCTCTTCAGCCAGCGGGGCTACAACGACGTCTCCATCGGGGAGATCGCTGGGGCCCTGGGCATCAGCAAGGGAAACCTCACCTACTATTTCAAAAAGAAAGAGGAGATCATGGAGGCCATCCTGGCCTCCCTCACTCCCACCTATCCCAATGACCCGCCCCAGTCCCTGGCCGAGCTGGATGCCTGCCTGCTGGACATGGAACAGGCCCGGTCGCGAAACGCCTTTTACTTCTGGAACCACGCCCAACTGGGCCAACTCTCCGCCAAGATCAAGGGCATGCAGCAGCGGATCTACCGCCACCATTTCCACCTGCTCACCCAGTCCTTCCAGGACCTGCGGGACCAGGGGGCCCTCCACCCCGAAAGCTACCCGGGGGAGTACGCCCGGGTAGCGGACGCCATCCTTCTGACCAACATCTACTGGCTGCCCTTCTCCGCCGTGAAGGGGACGGAGGAGGGATTCCGCGCCCAGGCCTGGGCCCTGCTCCACCCACTCCTCACCCAGCGGGGGCGGGAGGTGTTTACTACGCTGGCAATTCCCTTGACCCAATGAAGACAGAGAAAAGGAGTGCACGAACGATGAAAAAATGTCTATATTGCGGAGAATATATGGTAACGGGACGCATATACGCCGGCGGTTCCCGGCTTGCATTTTGGCTTTCAGACGGAGCAATCTTTACAAAGTGGTTTCCGACAAGGCGCAATATCGAGGAATGCAGCGGGATTATGTTGGGAGAATCCACAAAATTCGGTGAGCTGGCCAAAGAAAGATCGAAAACCTATCATTGCGCCAAATGCAATGTGTTGATTACGTTCGTTTAAGCGTGCTTTCGCGCGGATAAAAAGAATGCAGTTTCCACAAAAATTTCGCAAAAAAATACCTGAGAGGCGTTCTCTCAGGTGTTTTTTGCTTCCCACTGCCGCAAAAAGTCCAGCTGCTCCGGGGTGTGGAACCAGTGCGCCCCACCGGGCATGATGGTGAGATGACGGTTGGGGTGGGCGGCAAAGGCGCCCATGGCGGCGGGGGCGGTCAAGTGGTCGGTCTCTCCATAGAGAATGGCGGTGGGTGTGTTCCAGTCATCCACCGGATGGGCCCTTGCGTATTGGAGATACCGCCAGGATAGGGTCTCCCCAAAATCCGTGGGAAGCTCTCCCGCCTGGGCCAGTGCCTCCTCTGAGACGCCCGCCCAGTCCATCATCTTTTCGATGAGCCCCACCATATCTGTCACTGGGGAGAGAAAGAGGGCTCGGTCCAGGGGTTCGGTCAGAAAGGCCACCATGGCGAACCAGGCCCCCAGACTGGTGGCCCGCAGGCCGACCCGAGGCCAGCGGGCTTGGGCGTAGGCCAACACGCCGCGCAGCTCCGGCACCACGTGCCAAGGGTCGAACCCAGCTTCCCCGGCCCGGTCGCCATGCTCCGGCAGGTCGATGCTCAAGACCTGCCAGCCCTTCGGGCAAACCACCTGGGCAAAGGCCTCACCTTCCTCCTTACGCCCCATTTTTCCGTGGAGGAAAAGATAGACGTATTCAGAAGGTGATCCATATAAAATAGCAGGAATTCCAGACAGGATAAAGTTTTCCTGCTTTACAGTTTCTTCCATCAGATCAACACCCCATTGCAGTGGTCAATCTCGTGCTGGATGATCTGGGCGGTCCAGCCGGTGAAGGTCTTGAAGCGGGTTTGGAACTTTTCGTTCTGATACTCCACCTGAATGGACTGATACCGCTTGGCCTCCCGCCGGCCGGTGAGGGAGAGACACCCCTCTTCTGCCTTGTAAGGGCCGTAGCACTTGATGATCTTAGGATTGAACATCAGGGCATAGGTCCCCTCGTTGTCAAATACAATGATCCGCTTCAACACCCCGATCATGTTGGCGGCCATCCCCACGCAGCCATCGGCGTGGGCGGCCAACGTGTCCAGCAAATCCTGCCCCACCGCCAAATCGGCCTCCGTGGCCGGCGCCGAGGGCTGGGCCAGGAAAATGGGGTCTTTCATAATGGGTTGTACCATGGGGATTCCTCCGTAGTTTCCAGTCAGTTCAGCCAGCAGCGCCAGCTTATTCTTTTGCATCAGCGGCCCGGGCAGTTACCTTCCCTTCGCCTGGGCAAAATCATAGGCTTCCCGCGCCCAGGCCAGCAGTTCTTCGTCCAGCTCATCGGCGGAGGAGAGGAGTAGGTGATGGGTCCACCGGCCGGGGTAGGGCTCGGTGGCGATGTCCACCCGGGGGGAGTCTAACCGATGGGACAGGCCCAGGGTGAGGGTCAGCCGGTGGGCCTTGCGGTCCCGGCTGCGGCGGGGGAGGGAGAGGGCCGCGAAGTTGTGGCGGCCCGACAGGGTGATTTGGGTTTTCTGCACCCGCACCTGGGTTTCCGGCAGGGCGGCCAGAAGCCCCTCTAACAGGGCGCAAGCCAGGGAATATTCTTCCGGCTGCCCGTCAAAAAATGAGAGCAAAGCCAGGGTCAAGGCGTCCTCCATGGGAAAGCCTCCTTTCTTGGCGAGGGGGGTTCTCCTTACAAGGGCGCTCGCGCCCGGAGCTGCCAAAAGGCCACGGCGCTGGCGGCGGCCACGTTCAGGGAATCCACCCCGTGGGACATGGGGATGCAGGCGGTGTAGTCGCATTGGGCGATGGTGGCCGGGGCCAGGCCGTCCCCCTCGGTGCCAAGGACAATGGCCAGCTTGTCCTCCACCATGAGCCGGGGGTCGTCGATGCCCACGGCGGTGTCGCTGAGGGCCATGGCCACCGAGCGGAAGCCCAGGGCCTGGAGCCGTTGGAGGCCAACCTGGGGCCAGTCAGCGGGGGTTTCCCCGATGCGGGTCCAGGGGATTTGGAAGACGGTGCCCATGCTCACCCGCACGGCCCGCCGGTTCAGGGGGTCGCAGCAGGTGGGGGAGACCAGCACCGCGTCCATGTGCAGGGCCGCCGCCGAGCGGAAAATGGCCCCCACGTTGGTGGTGTCCACAATGCCCTCCAGCACGGCCACCCGCCGGGCCTTGGCGCAGATCGCCTCTACAGTGGGCAGCTTGGGCCGCTTCATGGCGCACAGTACCCCGCGGGTCAGGGGATAGCCGGTGAGGCTGGCCAGGACCTCCCGGTCGGCGGTGTAAACGGGGATCTCCCCACACCGCTGGATGATTTCTTTGCCCTGGCCCTCCAAGTGTTTCCGCTCCATGAGCAGAGCCACGGGGACCTGCCCGGCGTCCAGGGCCAGGTGGATCACCTTCGGGCTCTCAGCAATGAAGACCCCCTTTTCCGGCTCCACCCGGCTGCGGAGCTGGGCTTCGGTGAGCCGGGCGAAGAGGTCCAGGTGAGGAGAGGTGACGTCCGTAATCTCAATGATGTTGGCCATAGGGGGCCTCCTTTGCTCCTTTTTAGGGATTGCGCGGCTTGTACTATCTGTATTATACTGGTCTTAGCAGCAGAAAGCAAGGCAACAGAGGGAGGAACCGACATGGAGAACATCGAGCAGTATATTGTGGACGCCTTTACCGACCGGGCCTTTTCCGGCAACCCCGCTGCGGTCTGTATCCTGGACCAGTGGCTGCCGGAGGAGACCATGGGGAAGATCGCCCAGGAGAACAACCTTTCGGAGACCGCTTTCGCGGTGAAGGAAGGGGAGGCCTATCACCTGCGCTGGATGACCCCGGGCGGGGAGATCGACCTTTGCGGCCACGCCACCCTGGCCACGGCCTTTGTGCTGATGAATTTTGTGGAGCCCACCCTGCAAGCGGTGACTTTCACCACCCTCAGCGGCCCCTTGACCGTGAAAAAAGAGGGGAATCGCTATGAGATGGCCTTCCCTAGCTACCAGCTCCGCCCGGTCCCCGTGACCGAGGCCATGGAGGAAGCCATCGGGGTCCGCCCCCTGGAGGCCTGGATGGGCCGGGACCTGGTCTGCGTGCTGGGGGAGGAGAAGCAGGTGCGGACTGCGTCCCCCGACCTGGACCGGGTGGCGGCCTTGGAGGGGCTCCTCCTCCACATCACCGCCCCCGGCGGGGACTGCGCCTGTGTCAGCCGGAGTTTCGCCCCTAAGCTGGCCGTGGCAGAGGACCCGGTGTGCGGCTCCGGTCACTGCCACCTGGCCCCGCTGTGGGCGGAAAAGCTGGGGCAGAACCGTTTGGTGGCCCGGCAGGTCTCCCGTCGGGGCGGAACCCTCTACTGCCGGGTGGAGGGAGCGCGGACCTATCTAGCGGGGCAGGCGGTTTTGTTTTCCAAGGGTGTGCTGTTCCTGGAAGAAACGCCGTGAGAGACCGGACTGGAATGAAACAACGGATCACGAAGACACAAGAAAAAAGGAGTGTAGATATGAAACGAATGGTTACTTTTTTCGCCCTCTTTCTGGCGCTGGCCCTGGTGGGCGGCTGCGCCCAGGGGAGCGACATTGGGGCGGGCCAGGCAAAGGAACTGGCCCTGGCCGACGCTGGACTGACGGCGGGGGAGGTGGAAGCCCTGTCCGCCGAGCGGACCAGCCAGAACGGAAAGGACTGCTATCAGGTGGTGTTCACCGTGGGGGGACAGTGCCATCAGTACCAAATTGACGCCCACGGCGGCGCCATTCTGGATGTAAAGCTGGGCCAGGCCTCGGCGGGGCAGCCCGCCACAGAAGGGGGAACTGCCCTCATCACCCCCGACGAGGCCAAAGCCAAGGCCTTGGCCCACGCCGGCCTCACCGACAGCCAGGTGACCGTTAAGAAAAACAAGCTGGACAGGGAGAAGGGCCGCCAGGTCTATGAGGTGGAGTTCTACACGGCGGATGGTCAGGAATACGAGTATGAAATCGACGCTGTCACCGGCCAGGTGGTCAGCACTGACTATGAAGGCGGGCCCGCCGCACCCACTGCCGGCAGCGGCGCCGTCACAGCGGATCAGGCCAAAGCCATGGTCCTGGAACGGGTGCCGGGGGCCACGGCCCAGGATTTCCGGGAGTTTGAAACCGATCAGGACTACAACCGCACGGTATACGAGGGCGAGCTGGTCTATGGGGGCGTGGAGTATGAATTTGAAATCAATGCCCAAACCGGCGCTCTGGAAAACTGGAAGGAGGAGCCCGTCCACCATTGAGACAGAGGCCCCACTAAGGAACCAATCAAACCAAAGGAAAAGCCTTGATCCGCAATGGATCAAGGCTTTTCCAATGTGTGAATAAAATGTCAAATCCTGTTCTCGGGCTCACACCGCCAGTTGCAGCTTGAACCAGCCCGCCTCCCACCGGAAGGAGTAGACGGCGTGATGTTTTTCCGCAAACGCCACAATGGAGCGTGTGCCGGTTCCGTGTCCCTGCTTCCCGGAGACCGGGATGCCATCCGGCCCAAAGACAACCGGATTGGGGCAGGGATTGGAGAACTCCAGCATCAGCCGGTGGGAACGGACGCATTTGCAGACCATCCGCCGCTGTTCTTCGGGCAGCCCTTCCACGGCCTGGAGCATATTCTCCAGGGCGTTGGCGAAAAGGGCCGCCAGCTCCGCGGCGGGCACAGGGAGCTCTTCCGGCAGGTCCATGTGGGATTCCACTTGAATGCCAAACCCCTTCGCCCGTTGGAAATAGGCGCAAAGGATGGCGTCCAGCACGGGGTTTGCACAGTAATGCTCCACCCCGGTCTCATCCAGCAGGGCCTGGATCTGACCTGTATAGTCCAGGATATCTGCCAGGTCTCCCCGCTGGGCCATCACCGTGATGGTCTGCAAGTGATGACGCAGGTCGTGGCGCTGGATGCGCAGCCGGTCCTCGGCCATGCGGAATTCTTCTGCCCGCTGCTCAATCATGGCCGACTGAGCCTGAAAGGTCCGTTGGCGCTCCCGGACCTGAAAGAGCTCCTGTTGCTGCCGCAGCACCCGGAAAATGGTGATGTAGGTCAGAGGCAGAAGGAGGAGGACCATGACCATGGAGGGCATGGCTTCCGGCCGCAGCCGCAGGTTGGTGGGCACGCCTCCCATCACGCACAGGGTGGCGTAAAACAGCGCCGTCATGGCGGCGAACCTCCACCAGCCCCGGCTGACGGTGTGCAGCAGGTTCAGATAGGGCTGCCGCCCGAAGCGCCAGGCCGCCGCGGCCACCAGAGGGAAAAGGATCAGCCGCAGAAGAAAGGCCGCCAGCCCCTCGGCGCCCAAAGCATAGTCGATGAGATTGGTGGAGAGCATGATCCAGATGATCACCGTGTCTACCAGACAGAAGGTAAAGAAAAACTGCCCGCCCCGGTGCTTGGCCACCAGAAAGAAATACACCAAGCTGGTCAGGGTGCAGGTCAGCAGCAGCCACCGGCCCAAAAAGTTCGCGCCGTAGGCAAACAGAAGATAGAGGTTGCCGCCCACCCACAGGATCATAAAGGGAATCAGAGAGGCCAGATAGATCTTTGTGGGATATCTGGATTCAAATAGGATGAGGAAGAGAAAGATCACCACGATCATCCCCAAAACAGCGGATAAGTCAAATAGGTCCTGATGTGCTAAATTCATCCGTCGGCGCCTCCCCCAGGTGATTGTCTGACCAGCGCAGACTGCCCCCGGCCCTTGTCACACAATGCCGCAGGCAGCGCCGCTGTCTCTCTTTACCAAATTCCTGCAAAAACACACGGAATTCTCGCAAACGATTGAAAACGCAGCACCAGAATTATATCATGTAATAATAACTGTCGCAACCGCAGCTCGTTTACGGATTTCCCGCAAAAACCGACCAAATCCTCGCAGGACAAGGAAATGTGCCCAAATAAGTGAAGACTGGTGGTTGCGTCCGGGCCGGATCGGCGGCGATGAGTTCGCGGCGGCCTTGCCGAAGGCCATGGACGAGGCTGGCGCCAAGACGCTGGGGGAGAGGCTCATCCAGGCGGTTTCTGAGATCCGTTTGGAGGATAACCTGATTGGGGTCAACTGCAGCGTTGGCGCCTGCTGGAGCACCCAGCCCGGCCTGCGCTATGTGCAGATCTACCGGGCGGCGGACCAGGCGCTGTATCAGGCCAAACGAGAGGGAAAAGGCCGCTGCTGTGTCCGGAGGATTGATCCGTGAGGGGGGGCCTGATCAAAAACCCTTGATACACAAAGCAAAAAGCCCTGATCCGTTGAGGATCAAGGCTTTTTTGCTTGGCGGAGAAGGAGGGATTCGAACCCTCGAGACCCTTGTGAGGCCTACACGATTTCCAATCGTGCGCGCTCGACCAAACTACGCGACTTCTCCGTGTTTGCTCTGCTGATGCAGTGCTGTGAACTTGTTTGCCGCTGCCCTGGGCGAGACGACAATGGGTATTATAGCAGGTTTCCGTCGGAAGTCAAGAGGAAATTACAAAAAAATTGGAAGAAATTTATCCGCAAGACCAAAAATCCCGGCCCGGGGATGATCGGCCCGGGCCGGGGGATGGATTGGGTTATAAGTAGAAATTGTGCCCGCCGATGGTACAGAAATAGGTGCGGCTTCGGTCGGCCCAGGAATACATGGTGGTCACATTAAAATACAGGCAATCCTTGGCTTCCCGCACCCCGTCCAGACAGAGCTTGGCGGCGATGACACTGCGCTGGTCGGGCTCTAAATAGATGGTGCCGTTGGCAACCGGGGAAAACTGGCCGGGGGCGAAGACCACCTCTTTGATGGTGTTGGGGAAGGCCTCGTTGGCCACCCGGTTGAGGATGACGGTCCCCACGGCGATGCGCCCCTTCATGGGCTGATTACCCGACTCAGAGTAGATGGCCCGGGAGAGCCAGTAGAGATCCTCTTCATTGTAGGTCCCGGCAGTGGCGGCGGGCCCCACCAGGCGGATGATGAGCTCTCCCGTCTCCTGGTCGGTCACCGCCGTGCAGCCCAGAGCCTTGGTGAAGCTCTGCACAGGAAGCAGAAGATGACCGTCCTGCTCCGCCACAAGGGAGGGCGCATAGAAGTAGCGGTCGTTGACCATAAAATAGGCCTCGCCAGCGATGGCCTCAAAGCGGAGATTTTCCCCGCTGGCGGTCAGCCGGCCTTCCTCCAGGGTAATGTCTGCCTGGGGAAAGAGAGCGGTGAGCACCGGGGCGGCGGAAAGATAAGAGACGCCATCGATTGTGCTTAAAATGGCCTTGTGGGCGATAGAGGTCCCATTGACGGTGATATCCGGTGTTGTACGAAGCTCTGCGGCCACATTGCCTGTGGTGACAGGGTCGATCACATCAGCATAAGCGGTGTATGGAATTCCCAATGTGCTTGAAAAGAGATAGCCTGAACGTGTGGGAGCCAACGTACTCGTTCCGGAATAGGACTTGTTATCTGCGGCGAACGCATGGAAGCAGAGCGCCAACAAGAGCACGAACAAAATGATCGCGCTGGGCAAATGTTTTCTCATGTTCCCTTTACTCCTGTTTCCGAATTTTCACAGTTGTTACCACATTGTAACCCGCACGTAAGAAAAAAGCAAGGTTTTTTTCATAGATTTGGAAGAAAAAACACGAAAAATGTGGGAAAAATAAGGACCAGCCCACCCTTGAAACCACAAAATGTGATTATTTTAGGGGGCTGGTCCACAATATTTTGCTTTTTATGGAGGAATTACTGGGGCGGAAAATGAGTATCCATTAAGTGAATATCCATTTCAGCGGCTACCCGCCAGCTTTTTTTGGGCTTTGGTCAAAAAACGTTCGTTTTGAATAATCGCCCGCTCATGGGTGCCCTCACCCACAGGACCCTGGCTATGGCTATCCTGAGCGGTGACATGAAAGACCAGCCGCCGGCCATCCACCTGGATGAGCTCGGCCCGGCATGTGACCTCCATCCCCACAGGGGTAGGGCTGAGATGCTTCAGGTTCATCAGGGTGCCAACGGTGCTCTCGCCTTCGGCAAGGTAAGGGGCGACACAGGTCCAGGCAGCCTCTTCCATCCGGGCGATGAGAATGGGCGTGGCCAAAACCTCCAGGGTGCCGCTGCCCACGGTTTTGGCGGTAAGGGCGTCAGTGACGGAAAAGGTGTGTTCTTTGGAAAGTCCGGGTTGTAGCATAGGTGCCTCCTTAACATAGAAAAAATAGAGTTTCATCCCGCCTCAGAGGACTGGAAGAAAAGAAAGAATACCATCATTTCGGACCTATTGTAGCAGAAAATCAAAGAAAGAAAAAGAAAAACACAGGTGAAATAGAAAAATAACAGGATATCTCCAAAAACTGTGTCAAAACGAACAAAAGCACTGAGGGATTTTTGTTCAAACTATTGCATCACGACCGTCTTGAATTTTCAGGTAACCTATGTTAGCATAGAGATGTAAACTTGTGCGTAGCACAGACTGATACCTATTAAAGACAGGAGGACACATCCTATGTATGAGCATTATGAAAACTATGATCGCTACATTCCTGATGCCATGCTGAAGAAGCATAAGAAGCATGAAGAGTATCTGAATGACACTTATGCTGGCATGACCCACGAGGAGATCTACAAGAGCAAGCTGGGCACTGTGGAAGACGCCATTGGCCTCATTGAGAGCGGCGACTGCATCGTCTGGTCCATCCACGGCTGCGAGCCCCGCCTTTTCCTGCGTCACCTGCACGAGATCGCAGACCGCATCGACCCCAAGAACCCCGTCGAGCTGTGGTCCTGCGTGGACCGTTGGGGCCCTGAGTATCAGGTTCACAGCAACCCTGAGCTGAGAGATAAGTTCCATCACCAGACCTTCTTCTATGATGGCAACTTCCGCAAGATCCACCCCTCCGGGATGAGCACCTACTTCCCTGTCAACCTGCACAACTATGGCCAGGAACTGCACCGCTGCAAGCGCCCCAACGTGGTTGTCGTGGGCGTGTCCAGCATGGACGAGCA
>JALERU010000016.1 GCA_022764045.1 Clostridiales bacterium
GAAATGTCCCAGAACTCCGAGCGTCTGTCCTGGACCGAGGAAGAGGTTGATGCTCAGCTGCAGAAGATGATGATCAACATCCACAAGGTCTCCGCTGAGGCTGCTGAAGAGTATGGCCTGGGCTACAACCTGGTTGCTGGCGGCAACATCGCTGGCTTCAAGAAGGTTGCTGAGGCTATGATGGAGCAGGGCATCTTCTAATTAAGACCCCTACTTTTTCATTTCAATAACGCACAAAGGGAGTCAACCAAACGGTTGGCTCCCTTTTTTTGTTATCCTTTTGTCATTGCCCTTTCCGGCTCCATCTTTTATAATGGAAGCAACCAAATCAAAGGAGGCCCCTATGGCAGAGAAGAACACTTTGCTTGCCCTTTATCAGCAACTGGCCCAACGGAGCCAACTGGAAGAAGACCTTCAGGCCCTGCGCACTCAGCAGGCCAGCCAGGCAGAGGCCCTGAAGGAGCTGGAACAAAAGAAGCAATCTGAGCAGGCCGACGTGGACCGTTTGGAGGGCCGCTCCCTGAAAGCCTTTTTCTACAACGCCACCGGCAAAATGGAGGAAAAGCTGGCCCAGGAGCGCCGGGAGGCCACCGCCGCCCGGTCCCACTACGAGTCCGCCCGCTGGGAGCTGGCTCAGACCGAGGGGGAGCTTCTGCGGGTCCAGGGAGAGCTGGAGCGCCTGGACGCCTGCCAGGTGGAATTTGACCAGGCCCTCCAGGCCAAGGCAGAGGCCCTGAAAGCCGCAGGCACCCCTGTGGGCCTCCAAATCCTCCGCCAGGAAGAGGAGCTGGCCGGCCTGTCCAACCGGAGCAAGGAGCTCCAGGAGGCCATCGACGCGGGGCAGCCCGCCTTGGATACCCTGGAGGAAGTCCTCACCAGCCTGGACAGCGCCCAGGGCTGGGGCCAGTGGGACCTTTTGGGAGGCGGCATCCTGGCGGATGTCTTCAAATACGACGCCCTGGACAAAGCCCAGGAGCAGGTAGCCCGCCTCCAGGACCAGCTCTGCGCCTTTCAACAGGAGCTGGCCGACGTGGCCATGAAGATCGACCTTTCCTTCACCATGGACGGCGGCCTGCGTCTGGTGGATTCCTTCCTGGATAACCTCTTCACCGACTGGGCCGTTCTGGACAAGATCTCCAACTCCCTCAGCCAGGTCCAGCAGACCGAGACCCAGTTAGAAGCCCTCCTGGCCGGCCTCCGCGCCCAAAAGCAGGAGGCAGACACCAAGCACCAGGCCCTCCGGCAGGCCTGGACCGACCTGGTGCTTGGCGCCCAGCCATAACAGAAAGGAGTTTTTATGCCGTACCCCAACGCCGACCTCTCCCACTTCCGGCAGCTTCGGGAGCAGGCCGCCAAAAAGAAGGCCCTGGAGAAGGAGCTGGAGGCGCTCACCCGCCAGTGCGAAACCCTCTCCGCCCAGGCAGACGCCTGTAAGCAAGCCCGGCAGGCGGCTGAGAAAGAGGTCTCCGACCTGGAATCCGGCGGGGCCCTGGGCATTCTCTACACCATTGCCGGAGGAAAAGCCGCCCGGCGCGAGGCCGCCCAGAAGGACCTGAAAGCCGCCAAGGCCGCCTATGACCAGGCCAACTGGGAGCTGGCAGAGGCCCAGGCCAGCCTCCACCACACCAAGCGGCAGTTGGAGGACCTGGCCGGTCTGGACGAAACCTTCCCCGCCGCCCGGGAGGCCCGGCGCAAGGCCCTGAAGGCCGCCAACCTCCCCCAGAGCCGGCAGCTTCCCCTTTTGGAGGAAATTCTCGACCGGGAAACTGCCTTGGTCCAGGCCATTGCAGACCTCTGCGCCCAATGTCATACCGTTTTGGAGAGCGCGCAAAACGCCCTGCGCCTGGCTGAAAAAAGTCAAATGGTCCGTGATTTTTCTACCGTTGACCTGCTGCAATCCGCAGCGGACCAGACGGTCCAGCACCAGCAACACTTGGAAGTGGGCCTGTCCGCCCTGCTGGCCCAGGCGGAAGAAGGCCGCCTCCGCCTGGAGGAGGCCCAGGACGATTTGCTCTCTCAAGACCTTCCCCTCTGATTTCTCCCACCAAAAACGCCCCAGGTTCCCACGGGAACCTGGGGCACTCATTTTTATTCTACCGTGTTTTCCAGCACACCGATGCCCTCAATTTGGCACCGAACTATGTCGCCTTTTTGCAAAAACTTGGGCGGGTCAAAGCCCATCCCCACCCCCGCGGGGGTACCGGTGGCGATGATGGTCCCCGCCTGGAGGGTCATCCCCTGGGAGAGCTCACTGATCACATGGGCGATGCCGAAGATCAGCTCATCGGTCACCGCCTCCTGGCGGAGCTCCCCGTTGATCCAAGTGCGGATGGCCTGGGCCGGGGGCTGGGCAAATGCCTCCTTGGTGACGATGCAGGGGCCCATGGGGGTGAACCCGTCCAGGCCCTTGCCGAAGTACCACTGCTTGTGGCCTGTTTGGAGATTCCGGGCGGAAACGTCGTTGACAATGGTATAGCCGAACACGTAGTCAAAGGCGTCCTCCTGGGCCACGTTCTTAGCCTCCCGTCCCAGGATCACCGCCAGCTCGGTCTCATAGTCCAGGCTGTCTACCATGTCGAAGTGGCCGGGGATGGGCGCCCCGGGGCCGGGACAGTGGGTGGCCCGCTTGGAGAAATACACGGCCCTTCCCTGCTCCCTTGTGAAAGCCTGGGTGTCAAACTGCTCGGCCTCGGCCTTGTGCTTCTGGTAGTTCATCCCCAGGCAGATCACGTCCTGCCGGGGCCGGGGGATGGGGGCGAGCACCCGGACCTCCTCCCAGGAAAGGGTTCCGGCACAGGCGTATCCCCCCTCCAGCACCATCTTCCGGCTTTCGGGGTCGTCTGTGAGCAGGTCGTTCATGCTCCGATAGGGCAGAATGGTCAGCTTGCCGGATGGGTTCTCTACGCAGACCACTTCCTGGCCCTGCCAGACAACAGTATACAGCTTCATTGGGATTCCCTCCTGATTCATTCTTTGGTGTGGGTTATGCCTTGTGGGATCGGTCCAGGGCGTCGATCAGGGCCCGGACGGCCTCCGGCTGGGTGGCCCAGCTGGTGCAGATCCGCACGGCGGAGTGGCTCTCATCCACCTTGCACCAGAAGGAGAAGGCGAATTCTTTTTCCAGCTCCGCCAGCAGCCCGTCGGGGAGAATGGGGTATTGCTGGTTGGTATAGGAGTCGAAGAGCATCCCATAGCCCCGGTCAGCAAAGGCCCGGCGGATGGCCATGGCCAGTTCATCGGCCTGACGGGCTAGGGTGAAGTAAAGGCCGTCCTCCAGCATGGCGCAGAATTGGACCCCCAGCAGCCGCCCCTTGGCCAGCAGGCCCCCGTGCTGCTTGATGTGATAGCGGAAGTCCCGCCGCAGCGCTTTGTTCACCAGCACCAGCGCCTCGCCGAAGAGAAGCCCCTGCTTGGTGCCCCCCAGGTAAAAGGCGTCGCACCGCCGCGCCAGCTCCGGCAGGGTCATGTCGCAGGCCTCGCTCATCAGCCCGTAGCCCAGCCGGGCTCCGTCCACATAGAGGAACAGGCCCCGGGCCTGGCAGGTCTCCCACAGAGCGGTGAGCTCCGCCAGGCTGTAGAGGGTACCGTTCTCCGTGGGCTGGGAGATGTAAACCATCCCCGGCTGCACCATGTGCTCGTGGTTCACGTCCTGCCAGTGGCCGTCGTAGACCCCCTGGACGTCCTGGGCGGTGAGCTTTCCATCCCCGCTGGGCACCGCCAGGACCTTATGCCCCGTGGCCTCAATGGCGCCGCTCTCGTGGACGTTCACGTGGCCGCTCTCCGCCGCGATTACCCCCTGATGTGGCCGCAGCACGGCGGAGATCACCGTGGTGTTGGTCTGGGTGCCGCCCACCAGGAAATGCACATCTAGGCTGTCGTCCTGGCACAGGCGGCGCAGATAGGCCCTTGCCCGGGCGCAATGGGGGTCCTCCCCGTACCCGGCCGTCTGCTCCAGATTGGTCTCGGTCAGCCGCTCCAGAACCCGGCTGTGGGCCCCCTCGGCATAGTCACATTCAAATCGAATCACGAAAACACCTCCTGGTATATGATACGGGCTTGCCCGGAAAATGCCCCCCAGCCGTCAGTTAAACATATGTATCAGCGTAATTTGGCGCAGGGTATCCCCGTCAAAGAAAAACAGGATGGCGGGACCCAGCGCCTCATAAAAGTCCAGTTGGGACAGATCCTCGATTTCCCCCGGGGCATGGGGGTTCCCGGCGATATAGGCCAGAAGGTCGGGCTCCTCGGGATATTTGCCCCAGTAGTCGCCGGTAAGGGCCTCAGGATAGGCTTCCAAAACCTGCGCCCGGCTGCTTCCCACCCGAACGCCCCGCGGGGTAGAGAAATCCGTGCGGGTGACGTCGATGGTATTGGCGGACCAAGCATTCTCCGCCGTGGCGTAGTAGCGCAGGGCGGAGAATCCCTCTACGCTCCACCGGTCCCAATAATCCCCCTCCCCGTAGATTGGCTCGTAATCTTCCTGGATCTGAATCTCCGGCGCTCCGTCAGAGGTCGGAGAGAACAGTTCTACCCAGTTGCCCGGCCCAATGGGAAGGTCGTATCCGTCCCGCAGCAGGGAAACTTCCCCGTCCATCGGGCCGCGGGCTGGGGCCGCCTCCACGGAACCGCTGCCGGGGAAGGGAAGGGATAACTCCATCGCTGCCGCCGTATAGGCGTCGCCGTATTTCTCCAGCATTTCAGGCGTACTGTAGTCCCGCGCAATGTTGTCGCTATACGTCACGCACACCGGCTCCCAGCGGGTTTCCCCCTCCACATTCTCCCAGTAGAGCAGCAGATAGGGCTGACCGGCACTGCTCCACTCCATGATGGCGCCGTCCTCCATGTGCATTCCACTGGCTAACACGATCTGGTCAGGGTCGGCCACATACAGGCGGTACTCCAACCGATACATGCTCACACCGCTGTTCTCACCGGCGCTTCCGGTAGGGATTGGGGTCAGCCCCACGATCTCCGCACCCATGATCTCATATCCCAGCTCCTCTGTACAGTAGGTCAGCTCGTCGCCCACATACACCCGGGCATAGTCGGATACCGCCTGGGGAGCGTCGATCTCTGCTAAGGTGATTGGAACCTCGCTGTCCCCCTTCTGCGCTCCGGTGAAGGTACAGCCCGCGGCCACGGCGGCGATTACGACCACTGCCACCAACGTATAGGCCGCCGTCTGGGGGCGCTTGACCAGCAGGCGGATACGCTCTTGGATGCTCTGGTCTCTGCCTGTCATGCTGGTGGCGGTGAGCAGGGGATTGGTTTTGCCTTGACAGGTGACAGCCAGCAGGGTGCGACCGTAGGAGGCCCGCTCTTCCTCTCCCAAGCGGCGGACGGTGGCTTCGTCACAGCACAGTTCCCCGTCCCGGCAGGACAGAACCGCGGCCAGCCACACCAGCGGATTGTACCAGTGCAGTGCCAAGCACAGTCCCCGCGCCACCGCCCACAGATGATCCCCATGGCGGTAATGGGTCAGCTCGTGGGCCAGGCTGTGGCGCATCACGGTCTCATCGGCGGCAACCTCCTCCGTCACGTAGACCTGGGGACGAAACAGGCCGAACAGGCAGGGAGTGGACACCGCCCCGGTCACATACACCGGCAGGGAACATCCCTTCACAGCCAGGGGCCTCCGACTGCGGCGGAGGTTTTTAGCAAACCGTATATTGATTCTCAAAAGCCACAGGCCCAAGATTAGCGCTCCGATCCCCCAAACCACGGCCAGTCCCCGTCCCGGGAAAATCGCCGTGGTCTTGACGGGCAGCCTCTCCGCGTCGGCCCCCGCGCCTCCCGCAGGCTCTGGTGGTTCCCCAACCGCCGCCGGCATCTGCTCCTTCTCCCCGCCGGGTTCTGCCGGAAGCGTGGTGCCGGGGGATTCCGCATACCAAGGGTTCAGCGCCTCTCCCCTTGTTTCCGGAGGAAGCACGTTGGCAACGCTCCATTCGCTCTCCCCCAGGCCCACCGGGACCAGCAGCCGCAGCAGCACCAGGGCCCACAGCCCATATTGAAGCCGCAGGCTGATTTTACCCATCAGGCACCGGCG
Source organism: Clostridiales bacterium (assembly GCA_022764045.1). Lineage (GTDB taxonomy): Bacteria > Bacillota > Clostridia > Oscillospirales > Oscillospiraceae > Evtepia. The sequence goes on from JALERU010000016.1 coordinate 6,047, forward strand.
CAGGACCGCCACCGTCAGGATCAACACGCTGGAAGTCACCACCCATTCAATCATGCTTTTCTTCCTCCAATCCTTTCAGCAGCTCATGGAGCTCCACCAGCTCCTCCCGGGATATGGCCTGCTTTTTGGTCAGTGAGTTGACCATCAGGCTCAGGCTCCCTTGATACACCCGGCTGAGGAAATCCTCCGTCTCCCGCAGGGCGGCGTCCTCCCGCCCCAGAAGGGGGGAAAATATCTTGGGCCCTGACTCCGTGGTGACGCTCTCTATCGCCCCTTTGTGTTCCAGGCGGCTCAGCAGAGTGAGCGTAGTACTGCGGCTCCAGCCGTTTTGCTGTTCCATGTGCTGCGTCACCTTCCGTCCTGTGAGCGGCCCCGCCTCCCACAAGCACTCCATTACGCTCCATTCCGCCTGGGTCAGGCTAATATGGCTCTCTGTCATTTGCGCTCCTCCCGTTTGTGTTTATACTTGTAAACACATTGTATCAAGTTTGTTTACGGCTGTCAACAAAAATATTTTTACCGGCCCGCCTTTTCTTCCTTGAGGCCACAGAAGCAACACAAAAAGCCGGGAAGATTTTCCCCGGCTTTCCTAATTCGTGATTTTTTTGCACAGAATCGAAACATGAAAAATTGTTAGCGCAACTCTTTGCGCAATCTTTTTCACCATTCGGAGAAATTGGAAGGAAAAGAAAAAACCCTCAAGCCATCGAGGCTTAAGGGTTTTTCTGGAGCTGCTGGGCGGATTTGAACCGCCGACCTCATCCTTACCAAGGATGCGCTCTACCGACTGAGCTACAGCAGCAAATGGCGACGCGGAAGGGACTTGAACCCTCGACCTCCGGCGTGACAGGCCGGCGTTCTAACCAACTGAACTACCGCGCCATTTTGGCAGGGGCAGAAGGACTTGAACCCTCGGCACGCGGTTTTGGAGACCGCTGCTCTACCAACTGAGCTATACCCCTATATGGTGGGCC
>JALERU010000045.1 GCA_022764045.1 Clostridiales bacterium
GGACGGGATTGAAAAGGGCCTGACGCCCCCCGAGGAGATCACCGAGAACATCTTCGAGATGGATGCCGACGAGCGGGCCGCCTGCGGCATCGAGGACCTGCCCGACTCCCTGGAGCACGCCCTGGTGGCCCTGGAGGCCGACCCCCTCATGGCCCAGGTGCTGGGCCCCCACATCTTCACCCAGTATGTGGCCGGCAAGGAAAAGGAGTGGGAGGAATACTGCACCCGCGTCTCCAGCTGGGAGATTGCCAAATACATGGTGCTCTATTGAGCCGACCTGCCAAACCGGGAGAAACCCACCGAGGTTTCCCCCGGTTTTTTATGGGGTTTTGGATATTTATTCGTATATCCATCAAATTATTCATTTTATCCGTCATTCTTTACAAAACTCATGAAATTTTACCCGCATTGTTTTTCTCGCGGCAAGACACTTTCACATTGACGACAACGAATTTTTCCAGTATACTTAAGAGTTAGAAAATTACGTTTTTCCCTGAAACTTTCCCAAATAACAACCGTATACATGGATGGAGGGACACGATGAAAAAAGCATATCTCTATTTGGAAAACGGTCAGGTCCTGGAGGGGCGCAGCTTCGGCGCCTCAGGCACCGCCACAGGCGAGCTGGTCTTCACCACCGGCATGACCGGCTGCGTGGAGAGCCTGACCGATCCCAGCTACTATGGCCAGTTGGTGGTCTACACCTTCCCGCAGTTTGGCAATTACGGCATCTGTCACAAGGACAAGGAAAGTCCTCACTGCCAAATGGGCGGCGTGGTGGTCCGGGAATATTGCGAGAATCCCTCTAATTTCCGCTGTGAAGAAACGGTAGACGCCTTCCTGAAAAGCCAGAACGTGGTAGGCATCGCCGGGGTGGACACCCGGATGCTCACCCAGTTGCTCCGGGACGGAGGTGTGCTCAACGCGGTGATCACCACCGAAGAGGAGAAACCCGACCTGGAAGCCCTGAAGGCCTACCGGGTCACCCAGTCGGTGGAAAGCACCAGCGAGAAAGAGATTCTGGTTCGGCACCCCCAGGGGGAGGAGACCTTCTCCGTGGCCCTCATCGACTACGGCGCCAAGGAGAGCATTGTAAGCTCCCTGCTGGCCCGGGGCTGCAAGGTCACCATCTATCCCTACAACACCCCCGCCGAGGACATCCTGGCCGCCGGCCACGACGGCGTGATGCTCTCCAACGGCCCCGGCGACCCGGCGGACAACACCTTCTGCATCCAGCAGATCCAGAAGCTCTTTGGCAAGCTCCCCATGTTCGGCATCTGCCTGGGCCACCAGATGATGGCTCTGGCCGCCGGGGCCAAGACCAAGAAGCTGAAATTCGGCCACCGGGGGGCCAACCAGCCCGCCATGGACCTGGAGACCGGCGAGGTCTCCATCACCAGCCAGAACCACGGCTACGCCGTGGACGAGGCCACCCTGCCCGGCACTGAAGGCAAGCTCCGGTTCGTCAACGTCAACGACGGCACCTGCGAGGGCGTGGACTACCCCGCCTACCACGCCTTTTCGCTCCAATTCCATCCCGAGGCCCACGGCGGCCCCCTGGACTGCCTGACCGCCTTTGACCGCTTTACCGACATGATGAAGGAGGGCTTGTAATGCCGAAGGATACATCCATCAAAAAAGTTCTTGTCATCGGTTCTGGCCCCATTGTCATCGGCCAGGCCGCTGAGTTCGACTACGCCGGCACCCAGGCCTGCCGGGTGCTGAAGCAGGAGGGGATTGAGACCGTGCTGGTCAACTCCAACCCCGCCACCATCATGACCGACAACGCCATGGCCGACGCGGTCTATCTGGAACCCCTGACCACCCAGACCATCAAGCGCATCATCCAAGAGACCAAGCCCGACAGCCTCCTGGCCGGCCTGGGGGGCCAGACGGGTCTCACCATCGCCATGGAGCTGGACCACGAGGGCTTTTTGAAGGAGCACAACGTCCGCCTCATCGGCACCAACGCCGACGCCATCGACAAGGCCGAGGACCGGCAGCTCTTCAAGGACGCCATGGCCCGCATCGGCCAGCCCACCATCCCCTCCGACACCGCCCACGACATTGAGACCTGCGTGGCCATCGCCAACCGCATCGGCTACCCCGTCATCGTCCGGCCCGCCTTCACCCTGGGCGGCGGCGGCGGCGGCGTGGCTTACAACGAGGAACAGCTGCGGGAAGTGGGCGCCGTGGGCCTGGACTACTCCCCCATCACCCAGGTCCTCATTGAAAAATACATCTTCGGCTGGAAGGAGATCGAGTTCGAGGTAATGCGGGACCACAAGGGCACCGCCATCACCATCTGCTCCATGGAAAACTTCGACCCCGTGGGCATCCACACCGGCGACTCCATCGTGGTGGCCCCCGCCCTCACCCTGGCCGACAAGGAATACCAGATGCTCCGCTCGGCCGCCCTGAAGATCATCGAGGAGCTGGGCATCGAGGGGGGCTGCAACTGCCAGTTCGCCCTGAACCCCGACAGCTTTGAGTACGCCGTCATCGAGGTCAACCCCCGGGTCTCCCGGTCCTCCGCCCTGGCCTCCAAGGCCACCGGCTATCCCATCGCCAAAATCACCGCTAAGATCGCCCTGGGCTACACCCTGGACGAAATCAAGAACGACGTCACCGGCGAGACCTACGCCTGCTTTGAGCCCGCTGTGGACTACGTGGTGGTCAAGTTCCCCAAGTGGCCCTTTGACAAGTTCCACGGGGCCAGCCGGAAGCTGGGCTCCCAGATGAAGGCCACAGGCGAGGTCATGTCCATTGAGCACACCTTCGAGGCCGCCCTCATGAAGGCCGTCCGGGGGGCGGAGATCAAGTTGGACACCCTTCACTACACCGACACCACCGGCCGGTCCCTGGACGAGCGCCTGGCCTCCATGGACGACCTGCGGCTGTTCACCATCTTCGAGGCCCTGTCCCAGGGGGTGTCTGTGGACCACATCTATGAGGTCACGAAGATCGACAAATGGTTCATCTATAAGCTCCAGAACCTGGTGAACTTTGAGGCCACCCTGAAGCAGGGGATCACGGAAGAGATTTATCTCCAGGCCAAGAAATACGGCTACCCCGACAAGGCCATCGCCCGGTTGGCCGGGGTGGAGGAGGCCTCCCTCCCCCACCGCCTGCCCAGCTACAAGATGGTGGACACCTGCGCCGCCGAGTTCCAGGCCCAGACCCCCTATTTCTACTCCACCTTCGACGACACCTGCGACGCCCGGAACTTCCCCCGCACCGGAAAGCAGACCGTCATCGTCCTGGGCTCCGGCCCCATCCGCATCGGCCAGGGCATCGAGTTTGACTACAGCTCCGTCCACTGCGTCCAGACCCTGAAGGACCTGGGTTACGACGTGGTCATCATCAACAACAACCCCGAGACCGTCTCCACCGACTACGACACCGCCGACCGGCTCTACTTCGAGCCCCTCACCCCCGAGGACGTCATGGGGGTCATCGACGTGGAGAAGCCCGTGGGCGTGGTGGTGGCCTTCGGCGGCCAGACTGCCATCTCCCTCACCGAATATCTGGACCAGCAGGGCATCCCCATCCTGGGGACCTCCGCCGACGGCATCGACATGGCCGAGGACCGGGGCCGGTTCGACGCTTTGCTGGAAACCCTGAACATCCGCCGGCCCAAGGGCATGAGCATCACCAACCTGGAGGAGGCTCTGCACGCCGCAGAGATCCTGGGCTTCCCCGTCCTTCTCCGCCCCTCCTACGTCATCGGCGGCCAGAACATGGTCATCGCCCATGACCGGCAGGATGTGGAGAAATATATGAACGTCATCCTCTCCGGCGGCATCAAGAACGACGTGCTGGTGGACAAGTATATGCCCGGCACCGAGCTGGAGGTAGACGTGATCTCCGACGGCGTGGATGTGCTGATGCCCGGCATCATGGAGCACATTGAGCGGGCCGGCGTTCACAGCGGCGACTCCATCGCCGTCTATCCCCCCTACAGCCTCACCGACAAGATGATGCAGGTGGTGGTGGACTGCTCCGAAAAGCTGGCCCTGGCCCTGGGCACCAAGGGCCTGGTGAACATCCAGTACCTGGTCTACCAGGGGGAGCTCTTCGTCATTGAGGTCAACCCCCGTGCCTCCCGGACTGTCCCCTATCTGAGCAAGGTCACCGGCATCCCCATGGTGGACCTGGCCACCAAGATCATGATGGGTGCCACCCTGAAGGAGCTGGGCTACCCCTCCGGCCTGTGGAAGATTCCCCCCTACTACGCCGTGAAGGTCCCCGTCTTCTCCTTTGAGAAGATCACCGACGCCAACGCCATCCTGGGCCCCGAAATGAAGTCCACCGGCGAGGTGCTGGGCCTGGGCCGCACCTTCAACGAGGCCATCTTTAAGGGTCTGGCCGCCGCCGGCTACCGGCACTACGCCGGCAAGGGCGTGCTGTTGAGCATCGAAAACCACGAGCTGCCCGAGGTGGTGGGCCTAGCCAAAAAGCTGGACGACCTGAAAATGCCCCTGTACGCCACCAAGGACACCGCAGCCGCCATCCGCACCCTGGGCATCCAGGCCCACGAGATCCCCCCCATCACCCCCGGCTCCGAGGCCTATCAGCTCATGGAGGAGGGCAAGATCGGCCTGATTATCTACACCGGCGCCCTGTACGACGACACCATCCGGGAGTACATTGAGCTCCACCGGGAGGCCGTGCGCCACTCCATTGCCTCCATCACCGCCATGGACACCGCCAACGCTATGGCCGACATGATGGCCAGCCGCTTCCACCTGAACAACACCGAGCTTGTGGACCTGAATAACATGCGCAAGGAGCGGCAGCTCCTCCCCTTCGCCAAGATGCAGGGCTGCGGCAACGACTACATCTTCTTTGACAACCGGGACGGCAAAATCTCCAGCCCGGGCTCCCTGTGCATCAGCCTCTGCGACCGGCACTACGGCATCGGCGGCTACGGCATCGTCCTCATTGAGAACTCCCAGGTGGCCGACGCCAAAATGCGCATCTTCAACCGGGACGGCACCGAAGGCGCCATGGCGGGCAACGCCATCCGCTGCGTCGGCAAGTATCTCTATGACAAGGGCATCGTGAAAAAGGACTACATGTCCATCGAAACCGCCGGCGGCATCAAGAGCCTGCTCCTCTACATCCGCAACGGCAAGGCCAACACCATCAGCGTGGGCATGGGCAAGGCCGACCTGGACACCATGAGCCTGCCCACCACCCTGCCCGGCTCCACCATCATTAACCGCCCCGTGGAGATCGCCGACGGCACCTACACCATCACCTGCGCCAGCGTGGGCAACCCCCACTGCGTGGTCTTCTGCGACGACCCCGCCGCCCTGGATCTGGAGACCCTGGGCCCCAAGTTCGAGCACGCCAAGTACTTCCCCGAGCGCATCAACACCGAGTTCGTCCGCATCGTCAACGACGACACCCTGCGCATGCGGGTCTATGAACGGGGCAACGGCGAGACCGTGGCCTGCGGCACCGGCGCCTGCGCCGCCGTCATCGCCGCCACGGAGAACGGCTACGTAGAGAAAGGTAAGGACATCACCGTCAAGCTGGTGGGCGGCGACCTGGTGGTCAACTACACCGACCACGAGGTGATCCTCACCGGCGACGCCGTGCTGGTGTATGAGGGTGTGGTGGAGTATTGAGTCTCCCCCGCCCCACGATCCACCAATCAACATCGCAAGCCCTTCGGAACGTCCGAAGGGCTTGCTTTTTTCGTCCTCCTTTTCCACAGCCATTTGCGTCAGCCGGCAGGCTGTGTCCACGCGGTGGAACCCGCAACGCACGCCCTTATCCGGCCCGGCCCGGAGGGCCGGCCCATCTTCCCCCCCCCAGGGGAAGGCTTTTGACAAGCCCTGTAGGGTTTATGTAGAAAAATATCGTAGTAATAACCTCAACATAGCAACGCACGTAGGCTTCCCCTCGGGGGGAAGCTGGCACCGAAGGTGACTGATGAGGGGGCGATATGGTAGTGACGTCAGGTAGAAGAATCCCGTTGCCACCTTAGGCCGGTGCGTCTCTTACCCACGCCGTGGAATCCCCAACGCACGCCCTCATCCGACCCGGCTTCGCCGGCCCACCTTCCCCCCCAGGGGAAGGCGATTGGCAAAGCCTGTATGGCTTACTGTAGAAAACTACCGTAGCAATCACACCAACGTACCAAAGTAGCGTCGGCTTCCCCGTGGGGGGAAGCTGTCAGCGCAGCTGACTGATGAGGGGGCGATGTGGAGGATCGTTGGGCAGAAGAATACTATCCTTCAAAACCCGTAGGGGCGTTGCAGGTTTTATTTCGGGTAGGTAAAAACCCGCCGCACAGCGGGCGCTTCCCGAATCGCCCCTACGGGGATGCGGGAAGGCTTTGTCAGTCCCTGTACGCCCTCTTCCGACAGGGATAGGCACCCCTCTCCCCCCTCCTTCATAGGATAGACTGTCTCAGGCCGGGCAGGGCCGGTTCTGCCCGCCGGGACAGATCAATCCTGAGGAGGAATTCTATGCTCGACAGCTTCTTTCAGCTGGCGTACCCGGCCCAGGCTCTGGTCGCCACGCTGTTTACCTGGGCCCTGACCGCCCTGGGGGCCTGCGTTGTCTTTTTCATGCGCCGGCCCAACCGAAACGTGATGGACGCCATGCTGGGCCTGGCGGGGGGCGTCATGGTGGCTGCCGCCTTTTGGTCCCTGCTCTCCCCCTCCATCGACATGGCCGAGAGCTTGGGGATGGTCCCCTGGCTCACCGCTCTCATCGGCTTCATGGGGGGCGGAATCCTGCTGTTTTGCGGGGACCGTGTCTTCACCTGCCTGACGGAGAAGGGGGCGCTGCTCCGCCGGGAGGACACCTCCCGCAGGGCCGGCTTCAAGCGCTGCGCCATGCTGGTCTTCTCCATCACCCTCCATAACATCCCCGAGGGCCTGGCCATCGGCGTGGCCTTCGGCTCCCTGGCCTATGGTCTGGAGGGCTCCACCCCCATCGGCGCCTGGCTGCTGGCCCTGGGGATCGGCCTGCAAAACCTGCCCGAGGGCATGGCGGTGAGCGTCCCCCTCCGCCGGGAGGGCTACACCCCCAAACAAGCTTTTTTCTACGGCCAGCTCAGCGGGGTGGTGGAGCCCATTGCCGCCGTGCTGGGGGCCCTGCTGGTGCTCAAAATCCGCACCTGCCTGCCCTTCCTGCTGGCCTTTGCCGCCGGGGCCATGATCTATGTGGTGGTGGAGGAGCTCATCCCCGAAAGCCAGACCAATGAGAACAAAGATTGGATGGCCCTCTTTACATTGGTGGGATTTTCTGTCATGATGGTTATGGACGTGGCCTTAGGGTAAACTACGTCAAAAACCATCTTAGGAGGCATCACCAATGAGTGTTCGTCTAAACGAAAACAAAGAGATCGTGGCCCAGATCCGGGAGGGCCTGAAAAAGAAGGGGGGCCACTGCCCCTGCAAGCTGGAGGTCTCCCCCGCCACCAAATGTATCTGTCAGGAGTTCCGGGACCAGATCGCCGATCCCGATTACGAGGGGTATTGCCACTGCATGCTCTACTATAAGTCCAAGGACTGAGCCCCTCCCCTGAGGAGGGAAAACAACAGGCATAGTTCCCGCCGGGGGGGCATATAGTTCAGACAGTCAACAAACTTTGGAGGCGGTCTGAACATGGAACAAAAGGAAAACCGGGCGGTCCTGCGGGGGACCGTCGCCGGCCAGGCGGTCCTGTCCCATCAGGTACATGGCATCGACTTTTATCGCTTTCCCCTCTCGGTGCCCCGGCTGTCGGGGCGGGAGGACCTGCTGAATGTCCTCTATCCCCTCTCCTCCCCTGAGGAGGCCCTGCCCCAGCCGGGGGACTTTGTGGAGGTGACGGGAGAGATTCGCTCCTTCAACAACCGCAGCGGGGTGGGCAACCGGCTGGTGATCACCGTGCTGGCCCGCTCCGTCACCCCGGGCCAGGGGGACCCCTGCAACCAGGTGGTCCTGGGAGGCGTGCTGTGCAAGCCGCCGGTCCTCCGGCGCACCCCTTTGGGCCGGGATATCTGCGACCTGCTCCTGGCGGTGAACCGCCGCTATCGCCGGGCGGACTATCTCCCCTGCATCGCCTGGGGGAGCCTGGCCCTCCACTGCAGCCAGTTGGAGACGGGGGACCCCCTCTGGTTAGACGGACGGCTGCAAAGCCGCACCTATCTGAAAACCGTGGGCGAAACCACGCAGGAGCGCACGGCCTTTGAGGTCTCCATCACCAGCCTGGCTTTTCCCGAGGACCCGGCGGAGGATCTGGTCCTTTAACCCACCCAGACAAAAAATCGAAAGCCCGCCGGGGGCTTTCGATTTTTTGGGTTTTGTTCACAGTTTCTTCATAGACTTCTGGTAATATGACCTTATCTTTGTACGGTTTCTAACAAGTTTTCCCGTTTCCCCAGGAGGAGTCTTCTATGATGAAACGCTTTTTGGCCCTGTGCCTGACCTGCACCGCCCTACTGTCCCTGGCCGCCCCTGCCCTGGCCGCCCGGTCGGTCAGTGGAAGCGGCACTCCCAAGTCCGCCACCGGCGCCACGTCGGTGACCATTCCCTCGGATGGCACCATTTCCTTCTCCCAGGTCGGCCCCCGGGTGAAGGCCAACAACCTGAATTTGAAAGCCGCCCAGGAGAGTTTGAAGTCCGCCGAGGCCATGGACTGGGACGATGCCATTGATGAGATGGAGGATGCCATTGACAGCTTGGAGATTCAGATTTCCTTGCTCTTAAACGGCGGCGCCGGACAACTGGCAGCAGCCCAAAAAGAGTTAAACGCTTCCCTGGCAGGGATCACTGTTGCCGACGGAAAACTCCAAGGCCTTGACAAATTGGTCCCGGATATTATCAAAGTCAGCTCCCTCACCGCCATCGGCGAATACAGCAAAATGCAGGCCGCCAGCCTGAAAGTCAACCTGGAATCCATGGAAGACCAACTGGACGACCTGAAGGAGCAGAAAGAGGACTACCAAAAGACCCTGGCCGACACCGCTCGCCAGATCGACTACGCCGCCGACCAAATGGTCTCCGGCGCGGAATCTCTCTATCTCTCCATCCTCTCCACCCAGCTCCAGTTGGAGGCCCTGAAGGAAACCCAGGAGAGCACCCAGCGCACCGTAAAGGAAATGGAGCTGCGCTACTCCCTGGGCCAGATCTCCAAGCTGACCCTCACCCAGGTGCAAAACGGCTACGAGACCCTGGCAGCCTCCCTACAGACCATGGAGAACGCCCTGGGCACCATGTACAGCTCCCTCCAGTCCCTCATGGGCGACGTGCCCACGGGCAACCTGCGGCTGGTGGACACCCCCTCGGTCACCGACGCCCAGATTGCCAATCTCTCCTACACCGCCGACCTGACCCGCGCCAAGGAGAAGAGCTACACCCTCTACTCCGCCGGCCGGACGGTGGAGGACGCCGAGGACGCCATGAACGACGCCCGCCGGGATGAGGGCAAGAACAGCTATCAGTATAAGATGGCGGAATACACCTATCACTCCGCCCTCTATCAAAAGGACGCCGCCGTGGCCGAGTTTGAGCTCTCCTTCCAAAACCTCTACAAGGCCATCGCCCCCGCCCAGGCCACCCTGGCCTCCAAGGAGCTCTCCCTGGCCTATGAGGAGCAGGTCTACGCCGTGGCGGAAAAGAAATACCAGCTGGGAAACCTCTCCGCCAACGCCCTGGCAGACGCCAAAAACACCCTGAACACCGCCAAGCGGGACGTGGAGGCCGCCAAGCTGGACCTCTTCACCGCCTACCACAGCTACAAGCAGGCGGTGGACCTGGGCCTGGTGGGCAGCGCTTCCTGATCCCTTTTCCATTCCATCCCCGCGGAGAAGTTCTCTGCGGGGATTTTTCCATCCAAAGAAATTCGTAAGAAATCGTTTACAAAATGGTCACGGAATTCATAATTTAGCCATATCATTCCAATACTCTGGCCACATTTCCCCTGTATTATAACACCTGTAAGCAGCAGAGAACAAAACCTTCTGACTTAACTTACACACTCTCTTTTCTCTCTCTTTTCTCTCTTAAAAACGAACGGCAGCGGCATGGGAAGCCGCTGCCGTTCCCTCTTTCCCCCAAAAGGCAGACGAAAGCCCGCAAAGACGCAACCGGTCTTTGCGGGCTTTGCTCATACGATAAAGTTCTCCATGAGACAGCGCGGCACACGGGTTTCTCGAGGAAAGGATTGCGTCGAGAAACAGGCTCATACCAATCCTCGATGAAAAGGACACGTTCGTTACCGGGCGCAAAGCCTTGTAACAGCAGGAGGTTGGTCGCGAAGGAACGTTCTTTTTGATCCTTTTCTGGAGGGAAAAAGGATCAGTCCTGATACCTCGTCCAATCGGGGTCGGCCGTCAGCTTGGTCCAGTGCTCATGGATTTCACCCTTGTGCTGGAACTCGTGGCTGTTGGTGGCCTCCTGCACGGCAAGGTAGTACCAATCCCCCGACTGGTTGTCCGGCCAGGTCTTCATGCCCGGCAGCAGGTCATCCCCGTCCTCCGGGATACGGCACAGGACCCGGTTGATCATCGTCATGGCCTCGGCCCGGGTGATGGGATTGTCCGGGCGGAAGGTCCCGTCCGCATACCCCATGATCCAGCCCAGGGAGACGGCGCGCTCAATCTCCTCCTTGGCCCAGTGGCCGGCAAGGTCGGTGAAATTGCTGCTGCCCTGGGTCATGCCCGTGTCGAACCGGGCGCAGATGGCCGCAAACTCGGCCCGGGTGATGGGGGCGGAGGGGGCAAAGGTCTCCGCCGTGCGGCCCTTGACGATCCCCAGCTTTGCCATGGTGGCAATGGCTTTGTTGCACCACATCCCCTGGCTCACGTCGGCAAAGGGGCTGGCGTCGGTCAGGTTGCCGTCCCGGATTTCCGGCTTCAGCAGGCGGAAGAAGATCGTCGCCACCTCTGCCCGGCTGATGTCCGCGCCGGGGTGCACGGTCCCGTCCCCATAGCCAATGACATAGGCGAAATGATCCTCGCCGTTGAGCATATCCGGTACCGTGGACTTGTGCCAGCCCGCATACACGGTTTTATCGCCCGTCATTTTGACGCTGGTGACCTGCTCTGTCAGGTCCTTGTCCCCGTACCAGCCGGTAAACTGATAGCCCTCGCGGACGGGGACTTTATCCAGATTGACGACGGTATTTCTCCTATGGCGCTCGTCCTTGTACTGGGTGCCGCCGTTGGATTCGTAGTGGAGGGTGTAATAGGTGGTACCGCCGCCGGGAGACGGGACATAGATCATGGTGTAGGTGGAGAACTTGTCGGATTCGATGGTAAAGGTTTGGGTGCTGTTATCCAAATCGACAAGCTTTTCAACCGTGGTGGTACCGTTTTCCACATGAGCGCGGAACATATAAACCGTGCCGCCGCTCTGCCACTTGTCGGGAATGGCAAAGGTGATTTGAATAGGTTTTGCCAGAGTGTGCAGTTGCTCAGGAGTACCAGGTGTCGGACGAATGATTTTCTGAACAATGACATCATAATCTATGCGATTATCGCCACAGTTATATTGATTCTTGGTCAAATGTTCAGTAATTTTGTCTATCTCAGCTTTGTCTTCGGCCTTTTTCACAATGGCATCGATCTCAATCACGTTTGTGTCAGATTGCACATCGGTTTCAAGATTAACGTTTTCGGCAAGGTCGTCTTTCTGATCGTCGCCGATTGAGACAACAGGGCGATCTGTGCCGATGATATCTACATCTATTTTTACTTCTATTTCTATCTTGACTTCAACCTTAACGAATCTGGCATAAAGCGAAAGATCCCCCGTAACAGGCTTGTCAAAATTATAGAGGTCCGTTTTTCCTGCATCGGTAGACCAGCCGACAAACACATAACCGGATTTGGATGGCGCGGGCGGGGGCTCCGGCGCTTCCTCGCCGCCCTGTACTACCTCTGTTTTGGTTGCTTCCCCATCCACATAATAGGTCACGGTGTACTGGGGCTTACCGTACAGGGTGGCCCAGTTGCCCACGTGGTCAACAGGGGCTGCAGCAGTGATCTCGACACCCCCGATGGTCAGCTTGCCATTCTCAAGTGTATAGTCAAACTCTGTGGCCTCGCCGTTGGGGAGTTGGAAATAGCCGACAGCTTTGTTTTCATCGGCTGTATTGGAAACCAGGTATTTGTCTGTGCTGTTGTAAGTCAGTGTGCTTTTGCCCCGCACAGTTTCGTTCAGCAGGGCGGGGAGGGCCTTATCCTGATTCTGCGCCCAGAGGGTGACGGTGTCGGCGATGGTGAGGGAATTGACATCTTTACCTGCATTCGCTTCATAGTTGGCGCCCACTCCGATGGCCTGGGCAGTTGGGCCTGCGTAGGCTTTTACCTTGGCATTTCCGGATATGGTAATAGCGCCGCATCCGTTATCATAATAGTAACTTTGACCAGCGCCGATGCCTGCGCCGCCGAATTTAGTACCGCTGACATGGGAGCCGCCGTAAGCGGTGACGTCGGCAGTTCTGCCAATAGAGATGCTTCCCGGTATTGTTTTATTAGTTTTGTGGTTAATATAGCCAACAAAACCATCATTGCCAGAACCGATGCCCGCCGCCGCGCCGATGGCTTTTGCGGTTACAGTACCGCCGGTGATGGAAATGGAGGTCACACCGCCGTTGTCTCCGCCGCCGATGCCTGCGCCGCCATAAGCGCCGTACTGTACGCCATCCTCAATTTCATAACCGCCTGTGGCGTTGACCTTGCCGCCGGTAATGGAGATGTCGCCGCCGTCCATGTTGGCGCCGCCGCCAATGCCCGCGCCGTCCGCCTTGCCGGTGGCAGTGACAGTGCCGCCGCTGATCGTAACCTGAACGCGGTTGTTATACGGTGAAAAGTGACCCCCCGTTGCGCCGCCGGCGCCAATGCCTGCGCCGCCGCCGGTCAGCGAAGGGCTTTCAGAGTCCCCGCCGGTGGCGGTGACGCTGCCGCCGGATATTTCAACCGTTCCCTCTGGAACAGCATCCAAAGAATGCTGAGAGCTGGTTCCGCCGGCGCCAATGCCTGCACCGGCGCTAACATTATACCCACCATCCCTATCATCATACGTCCAAGTGCCACCTGTGGCGTTAACTGTGCCACCCGCTATTTTTACAGTTCCAAAACTTGGCCATTTGACATGTTGGGCCGTACCGTTGCCCGGTTCCCAATAAGCATAACCGTTGCCGCCGATGCCCGCGCCGCCAGCAACAAAAATATCCTTTCCGCTATTCTCGGTAATCTCAGTATTACTATATTTTGTGGACGCTCCGCCGGTGACATTCAGCGTCCCATCCCCGGAGATGGTCAGCGTCGCGCCGGGGGCAACATAAATGCCTGCGCAGCCGGGGCCGCCCTCAATGGTATTGGTGCCCGAAAGGATGAGTTTTGCATCGCTGCCCGCCTCAATGCTGATGGCGGGGGCGTAACGCTTTTCTTCGTTTGAGGTATGTTTAATCGTCGCATTATCCAGCTTTATGGTCGTATCGCCGCTGACCTTCAGTCCCTCGTAGTCCTTGGCTTCGCCGCTGACGGTATATTCGCCGCCATTGAGGTTCCAGGAAATGTCTTCGAATGTCGGACTGGCTGCCCCATTAGCCCCTGCGACAGACAACGAATGGGCAAGATTACTGGAGTCCTCGACAACAAGGCTATGGGTAATAGGAACTTGTGCGGGAGGAACTTGTGCGGATGAAACACCATTGAGATCCGTATTGATTATGGCGTAGCCCTGCAGGTTAACTTCGCCTTTTTCCGCAGCGGCCTGGTAGCTCTCAGCAGGCAATGTAACGGGAACTGTTATAGAAACAAAATCTTTTAAATAGAATTCACTGAAATAACTACTACTTGCTCCTGCTTTCCCCTTGAGTACAACGCCGTTGCCGTCTTTAGATAAAAGTTCTACACAACTTGTACCAGGAGGACCTCCAACCGCATTCCAGTCATCGATCTTCAATAGCGAATCAAATATGTTCGAAGGAAATGTAATGGTAAATTTGCGGGCGTTTTTGTCGTATTGAAACTTACCGTTGTCCTGAAGAAGCGGTTTGATATAAGTCTCATAGTATGGATTCAAATCAATTGCAATCTTATACGTAAAACTTGTTCCTCTGCCAGTGTTGTCCTTCGCGATATCAATCTTTTTCTCGGGAAGATTCTGTAAGGTCACCTTTCCGGGGGCTGGTTCCCCCTCCGCCGCCAGTGCGCTGACCGGCAAGAGCGCAAGGATCATGACCAACGACAGAACACCTGCCAATATCCGTTTCCTCATAAGTCCGCCCTTCTCCCTTTCTCGCCTGCGCTTTTTTAGGCCACGATAGACAGAATTCACATTCTGTCGGGAAGCCAACCGGTGCTTCGCCCCCACAGGCTGCAATAGCGAAAATATTGTACCATGGCCCGTTATGCAACGCAAGTGGAAGTGAAATATTTGCAGCTTTTTGCGCAAAAATTTTAGCCGCAAAGCCATTTTCGCCTGCGGCGTTCTCTTGTGCTGCCTGTCGCCCCGTTCCCGGGGCGGCGGGCGGCTTTTTTCTTTTTGGGGGTGCGTTTTTTTCGCTTGCCATACTATGTAGATCGTGACGGAATGTGAATTCTGTCCTACGACACAAGCCCCAGCCGGTCAAGCTCCTTCCGGTGCTCGGCCCCGGAGGTCAGCAGATAGATCCGGGTGGTCTCTATGGAGCTGTGGCCCAGCACGTCGGCCAGCTTTGCAATGTCTTTGCAGGCCTGGTAAAAGGCCGTGGCAAACAGGTGGCGCAGGTTGTGGGGGAACACCTTGGAGGGCTCCACGTCCGCATGGCTGCATAAGGCTTTCATCTCCGCCCAGATCTGGCGGCGGGAAAGAGGCGCTCCGTTTCTGGTGAGGAAGACCTCGCCGGAGACGGTTTTTTGCTTTTTGGCGTATTTCAGCAGCTTGCGGCACAGCTTGGCCGGGAGGATGATGGTGCGGATTTTCCCTTTCAGGGCGATCTCCGCCTTGCCCTGCCGGGCGGCCTCCACGGTGATGGCTTGCACCTCGGAGACCCGAATCCCCGTGGCGCAGATGGTCTCCATGAGCAGAGCCAGCCGGTCCTGGCCCCGCGCCCGGGCTGTGGCGATGAGCCGCTCATAGTCGGCGCGCTTCAGCTCCCGATTGGCATCCCGGAACATCTGCCGCTGGACTTTGAGAAACCTGGCCCGGCAGTCTTCCCAGCCCAGGAAGCGGAACAAACCGTTGAGGGCGGCCAGGGCTCCGTTGGCGGTGGCCGCGGCCTTCCCCTCCTGTAACAGCTCCTTCCATTTTGTCACCGCCTGCTTGGTGACCGCCCCGCCGTCCAGCCAGGCGGCAAAGGCCCGAATGTTCCGCAAATACTTCTCCACCGTGCCCGGAGCCCGTTCCTCGGCGCGCAGGTGTTGGGCGTAGGCGGCAATCCGCTCCGGCGTCAGGTTTCGTTTTGTCATGTTCAACCCCCCACTTTGCAAAGTATAAAGTATAGAACTATTGTACCCTGCAAAAGGGTTTGGTTTACGCTCCAATATAAAACACTTTTCAAGACACAGCTTGACGCCGGCAAGCGCCCCGACGCCGGGCAGAGAGCCCCGGGATTGGGGGAAAATGAGCCCTTCCGGGATATTAAAGAAAAGAATATACCTTTTGCACGAAAAAAAGAGGCTGCCCAACATTGATTTTCGTCATTCTATGTGGTATGGTTTCATTGTACAATTTATCCTTGGCCGGAAACGATTGTCAAGATTCCTGTCACTGTGACAGCGCTTTCAGTCAAGAAGAAGGCCAGTTGGTTTTTACCAATGAAACAAAGGAGAAACAACCGTTATGAATTTTGAACTGAATGAACAACAACTTTCCATCCAGAAATTAGCCCGCGACTTCACCGAGAAAAAGGTCGCTCCCAACGTCCTCGAGCGTGATGAGACCCGTGTCTATGACCTGGACCTCTATAAAGAAATGACCCATCTGGGCTTCATCGGCCTGCCCTATGCCAAGGAATACGGCGGCCAGGGCCTGGGTTACATGGAGTACGCCCTGGCTATCGAGGAAATTTCCAAGGTGGACCCCTCCCTGTCCGTTTCCTTCTCCGTGGCCACCTCTCTGTACGGCGGCAGCCTGTACTTCTCCGAAGCCACCGATGAGCAGCTCAAACGCTTCATGACCCCCGTTATGGCCGGCGGCCACCTGGGCTCCTTCGGCCTGACCGAGCACACCGCCGGCTCCGACGTGAGCGGCATGCTCACCTTCGCCGAGCGGCAGGGCGACGAGTACATCATCAACGGCAGCAAGTGCTTCATCACCAACGGCCCCCTGTCCGACTACTTCTGCGTTTACGCCCTCACCGACCATGAGCTGGGCCCCAAGAGCATGGCCACCTTCGTGGTGGAGCGGGAAACCCCCGGCTTCTCCATCGGCGCCCGGCACAACACCATGGGCATCCGCAGCGCCATGGTCAGCGAGCTCCACTTCGACAACGTCCACGTGCCCGTGGCCAACATGATTACCCCTCCCGGCAAGGGCTTTGCCGCAGCCATGAAGACCCTGGACGGCGGCCGGATCGGCATCGCCTCCCAGGCCCTGGGCATCGCCGAGGGCGCTTTCGAGATCGCCCGGAAGTACCTGATGGAGCGCCAGCAGTTTAAGAAGCCCCTGTACAAGAACCAGCACCTGGCCTTCCGCATGGTGGACCTGGCCAACGAGATCGAAATGGCCAAGTACATGGTCTACAAGGCAGCCTGCGACAAGGATTCCCACAAGCCCTTCTCCACCTCCGCCGCCAAGGCCAAGCTCATCGCCGCCGAGACCGCCATGCACGTGACCACCGATGCGGTCCAGATGCTGGGCGGCAACGGCTACATGAAGGAGTATCACGTGGAGCGCCTCATGCGCGACGCCAAGATCACCCAGATTTACGAGGGCACCAGCGAGATTCAGAAGATCGTTCTGTCCAAGCAGATGTTCGTGTAAGTTTCCTTTGCTTTCTACATGGACGTTTTTTCATAAATGTCTCCTTTCTACCCACAGCCGTCAGGTCCCTTTGGGATCTGACGGCTGTGGGGATTTTTGCGCAAAAAAACTCCTCCGCCCGGCCGGACAGAGGAATTTTGGATGGTTGATCGTATGATTCCGTTATTTCAGCGCCTCATCATAGCCGGCCCGCTCGCCGCCAATGAACTTGGGGCGGACCCGGGCGGCCAGCAGGATGGCCTCGCCCACGTGCTTCTGCTCCAGACGCACGGGCACGGCCACATGCTTCAGGTGCATGCCGATGAGGGTGCCGCCGATGTCCAGGCCGGCGTCGGCCCGAATCTCCTCCAAGGCCACGGGATGGCGGAAGCCGTGGTAACAGGCTGTGGCAAAGGAGCCCCCCGCCTTGGGCTGGGGCACCACATTGCAAATGGAGGCGAAGGGCACCGCCTCGGCCTCCACAATAATGGCGCGGTTCAGGTGCTCGCAGCACTGGGCGGCCAGGTAGATGCCCTTGGGCGCCAAGACCTCCTGAATCCCCTCGTAAATGGCCTGGCCCAATTCCGGGCTGGAATAGCTGCCCACTTTATGGCCCGTGACCTCGCTGGTGGAGCAGCCCACCACCAGAATCTGGCCCTTTTGGAGCTTGGCCGCCTCACAGATCTGCTGGGCGGCTGCTTTCGCGTCTTCTCGAACGTTCGCTAACATAATCACACCTCGATGCGGTTTGTTTTTTTCGTGGTTAAAGAAGGGGAGATTTCCCTCCCTTGTATATTATAGCGAAAATTGACCTCTTTCATAGGGCCACCAGAGGAATTTTTTATAGGGCCAGTTTTTCCTCACTGGCCCCCCGACTGCTTCCACCGGCGCTGCACCTCCTTTTTCCGGTGGGCCATGCCCCAGAGGATCACCCGCATCAGCTCCGAGGCGATGAGGATGCCCCCCACGATGCCCAGGGCCACCAGGCCGGTCTCCCGCCCCTTTTGGATCACGGTGGCCATGTCGCTGCTGATGAGGGCGTTCATGGTGTAATACAGGGCCCCGCCGGGGAGGAGGGGGATGATGCCGGGAATGAGGAAAATGTTGGCCGGGGCCTTTCGCACCCGGGCCAGGGTCTCCGACCAGAGGCAGATGGCCGTGGCGGCGGCCAGGGAGCTGAAAAAGACCTCCCCGCTGCGCCAGAACACCAGCAGATACAGCAGCCAGGACAGGGCGCCCCCCAGGGTGGCCAGCAGCCAGTGCCGGGGACGCACATGGAAAAACAGGGCGAAGGCCAGGGTCCCCAGCCCGGCGCACAGCACTTGCATCACGCTCTCTCTCATAAAAAGCTCCCTCCCATCATCAGGGCCGCCGCGTAGCCCACCGCAATGGCCCCAGCCATGAGCAGGGCCTCAATGAGCCGGTAGACGCCGGTGAGGATATCCGCGTAAAAGAACTCCCGCACCCCGTTGACAATGGTGAGCCCCGGGATGAAGAGCATGATATCCCCGATCATGATCCGGTCCAGGTTGATCCCAAAGCCCACCCCCACGCAGACCTGGGCCAGCAGGCCCGACAGGAAACAGGCCAGGGTGGTGTAAATGATCCGGTTCTGGTGGTGGACCCGGCGTAGCTGCTCCATCAGGTAGATGACGCCCCCGATGAAGGCGGAGGCCACCCCGTCCAGCAGCCCCCCGCCGAAAAAGACCGCGAAGGCCCCCGCCCCCAGCAGGTAGCCGATGAGCTCCCGCCAGGACCACCGGGGGCTTGGGGAGATCGACTTGGGGAGTTTCTCCAGGGGCGGCGGCGCGGCACAGATGGCCCGTGCCGCGGCGTTGAGGGTTTCCAGCCGGTCCAGGTCGGTCCCCGTCTTGTCCGGCAGGATCATGCAGGTGCTGGTGTAGTGCTCCCCTGCCGGGGTCTTCACCGTCACCGCCGCCTGGGTGGCGATGGAGTGGGCGTCCAGCACCTCCAGGCCGTAGGCCCGGAAGATCCGCGCCATGGTGTTCTCCGCCCGCCAGGCCTCGGCGCCGCACTCCATCATCTGCCGGCCGATGTCCAAGGTGTATTCCACCAGGGCCTCACACTCGATTCTGGTCATTGGGTGTCCTCCCTTCTGTCACAGGTCTTCGCCGCCGCGCCTGTTGGCGGCGGCTTCGTTCAGGATGCCATATCTTACTCCAATCCGCCGAGAATTACAAGGGGCGAAGCCCACAGAAAGGCCGGTGGAAACCCAGGGTTTTTCTATGAAAACCCTTAGACGAGGGGGAAGATCGGCAGGTAGAAGAATACTGCCCTTCAGACCACAACCGCCACACTTACCATCCACGCCTTAGACAAATCTCTCATTGACGGAACCTGGAAAGTCCTTTACAATAGAGATAGATCCTACCCCCGACCCAACAAGGAGGATGCCTATGTGGAATCATATCCAATACAAACAGACGGGAAAAGCCGTCTTTTTGGCCAACTACTGGCCCGCCGTGGGGGTCAGCGTTATCCTGACCCTGCTGACGGGCGACTCCATCACCACACGGATTAACAACGCCCTGGAAAACCTTATCGACTTCTTCCAGGCGGTCCAGGGGCCTTGGTCCCATCACGCGATGGAGCTGATCTACACCCTGGAGCACTACGCCAGCCTGCTGGCCCCCTACGCCATCTCCCTGGGCCTGGCAGGACTTGTGGTGAGTCTCTTGGTCGCCCTCCCCTTCGAGGTGGGCGTGAACCGCTTCTTCCTGGAGAGCTCCCCCAGCCAGAAAGCCCCCTTCTCCCGGGTGGCCTTCGGCTTCAACGCCAACTACGGCAACGTGGTCCTCACCCAGTTCCTCCTGTGGCTGTACACCCTGCTTTGGACCCTGCTCTTCATCATCCCCGGTATCATCCGCAGCCTGGGCTACTTTGCCGCCCCCTTTATTCTGGCGGAAAACCCCAACCTGGACCACAGCCGGGTCATCCGCCTGAGCCTGGACATGACCTACGGATTTAAGTGGAATATCTTCTATATGTCCCTGAGCTTCCTGGGCTGGCAGATCCTCAGCGTCCTGTCCCTGGGCATTCTGGGAATCTTCTACGTCAACCCCTATTACAACGCCACCAAGGCGGAGATGTATCGCTTCCTGCGGCAAAACGCCCTGGACAAGGGCCTGGCCACCGGGGAAGAGCTTCCCGGCGTGGCGCCGTCCCTGCTGTGAGAAAGGAGTTTCCCATGAAAAAAATCTTCCCCCTCTCTCTGCTTCTGCTGGCCTGCCTGGCCCTTGGGGCCTGCGGCAGCCAGCAGGATGCCGCCGCCCCCATGCCCACCGACGGCGGGGACGAGGCCCAGATTCAGTTGGACCCCTCCGATCCCCTGGCCAACTACCTGAACCTGAGCCAACTCCCCCAGGAAACCCTGTCCGCCTGCACCCAGGCGCTGAACCAGACCAGCGAAAATGGCGGCATCACCGCCAAGCTCCACAAGGTCATGGGCGACGCCATGACCCTCTACCTTTCCCTGGAGCTCACCTATCCCCCGGAGCTGGCGGACAAGGACCCCCGCACCTTTGGGGACTCCATCACCGAGGCCACCCTGACCACGGCCGACGGCCTGGCCACCGGTCTGAAAGAGCAGGTCCGCCAGATCGACGGAAACACCATGTCCTATCTCTTTGCCGCCAGTTTTGGCAAGGAGGCCCTCACCCCGGGGAAGGAGGTCACCCTCTCTCTGTCTGACAGCCTCTCCGGCGGCTCCGCCCACACCTTCCAGTGGACGGTGGAGACCCAGGGGGCCTTCCGCTACGCCGACCTGAAGGACGACGGCGATGCCATGGTGGGCACGGTCATCCTCTCCCCCTTCGGCCTCACTTCCGACGTATGGAAGACCGACGGCCTGGACCAGCAGGCCCTGGAAAACGGCCTGGTTCTTCTGGACCAAAGCGGCAACGCCCTCGCCCCCGACGCCGCCGGCCACGGCAGCGGCGAGGGCACCCTCCATTTGGAGTATCTCTTCTTCTCCCCCCTGGACCCCAGCGGGGTGGGAACCGTTCAGATCGGACCTTACGCCGCACAATTCAATGCCTGATGGTTTGCCGGAGGGATTTTTCCCCTCCGGCCCTTCTTTTTTCACTGTTGCCGTTTTGATGCCCTTTTGTGGTATCCTATGAACGATGCAAGGAGGGACTGCACATGCCGAATATTTTGATCGTGGAGGACGAGCGCCCCATTGCCGACCTCATCCGCATGAGCTTGAAAACGGCGGGCTATTCCTGCGCCTGGGCCGCCGACGGCGACCAGGCCGCGGATATGGCTGCCTCCACCCCCTATGACCTGGCTCTGGTGGATGTGATGCTTCCCCACCTGGACGGCTTCGCCCTGCTGGACTATTTCCAAACCCTGGCGCTCCCCGTGATCTTCGTCACCGCCCGCTCCGCCGTGCAGGACCGGGTGAAGGGGCTCAAGCTGGGGGCCGAGGACTATATCGTCAAGCCCTTCGACGTGGCCGAGCTCCTGGCCCGGGTGGAGACGGTGCTGCGGCGGTTTCAAAAGACCCAGGAGGTCATCACCCTGGCCGGCCTGCGGGTGGACCCCAAGGCCCACCAGGTCTGGCGGGGGGAGGAGGAGATCGCCCTGACCCCCAAGGAGTATGACCTGCTTCTGCTCTTTCTCCACAACCCCAACGCCGCCCTCTACCGGGACACCATCTATGAGCGGGTGTGGGGCGGGGAGCTGGCCTATGGCAGCAAAACCGTGGACCTCCACGTCCAGCGGCTGCGGAAAAAGGTGGGCTGGGAAAAGGCCCTCCAGGCCGTGAGCAAGGTGGGCTACCGGCTGGAGGTGACGCCGTGACGTTTCGACTGAAAACCACCCTATGCATGGTCTGCCTGCTCTCCCTGCTCTTTGGGGGCGGCGGCGGCGCCCTGATCTCCTTTTCCTTTCAGGGGACCCTGGCCCGGGAGCAGGCCACTGCCAAGGGGTCTTACGACCTGCTTCTCTACACCCTCCAGCTCATCGACCGGGAGGATGTTTGGGAGGACGGGCAGGATGTGGTCCAGGCCCTCCAGCAGATCTCCGCCCAGTGGTCCCCCTGGGCGGCCCTCTCCCTGGCCGACGGAGAAAAACTTCTCCTCTCCCAGGGCGCCGCCGCCGAGGGGATGCAGGACCTGGGCAAGCTGGTGGACCAGGGGCACTACGCCCAGGGCATCTTCACCCACTGGGACAAGCACTATCTCCAGCTCTCCGGCCAGGTGGAGGTCCACGGAAGGGCCCTGCTCCTCAGCGCCGCCTATGATATCACCCCCATCTATGAGACCCGCCGGCAGCAGCAGAACGCCTACGGAAAAATCTTTCTGGGCCTGCTGGCGGTGTGCGCCGGCCTGTCTTACAGCACTGCCTGGGTGCTCACCCGGCCCCTGGACAAGCTGTCCAAAACCGCTCAAAGGCTGGCCGCCGGGGACCTGTCCTGCCGGGCGGACATCCACACCCGGGACGAGCTGGGGGCTCTGGCCCGGGAGTTTGACGCCATGGCCCAGCGCCAGGAGGAAAACTTTGCCGCCCTGAAAGCCACTATGGAGGGCCAGGACCGCTTCATCGGCAGCTTCACCCACGAGCTCAAAACCCCCATGACCTCTATCTTAGGCTACGCCGACCTCCTCCGCCGGGGCACCCTCTCCCCCGCCGAGCAGGCCAGCGCCGCCGACTATATTTTTTCCGAGGGAAAGCGGCTGGAGCGGCTCTCCCTGAAGCTCCTGGACCTCTACCTGGCCGAGCACCAGGCCCTCCCCCTGGTCCCCGCCTCTCCGGTGGGAATCCTACAGGACCTGACCGCCCACCTAACCCCCGGTCTGGCCGACCAGGGGATTGCCCTCTCCTGCCGGGGGGAGGAGGGCCTGTGCCTGCTGGAGCCCGATCTCTTCCGCTCCCTTCTGCTCAATCTCATCGACAACAGCCGCAAGGCCATAGAGGGGGGCGGGAACATCCTGGCCGCCGTAGCCATGACCGAGCAGGGCTGTGTCCTGACCCTTCGGGACGACGGCCGGGGGATGCCCCCGGAGGTGCTGGAGCACCTGACCGAGGCCTTTTACCGGGTGGACAAATCCCGCTCCCGGGCCCAGGGGGGCGCGGGGCTGGGGCTGGCCCTGTGCGAAAAAATCGCCACTCTGCACCAAGGGACGATCTCCTTTGAAAGCGCCCTGGGCCGGGGCACCACCGTCACCGTTCGGCTGGAAGGAGGCCGTCCATGAAGCAGCTTCGTACCCTCTGCCTGGTTTTAGCCGCCTGCCTGCTGGTGGCAGTGGGCTTTTCCCTGCCCTGGGCCGTGTCTGCCTGGCAGGATAAAGACCTGGGCAGCCAGATCCAGCAGTATGAGGCCGCCCCCATTCAACTGGCCGGCCTGATGGATCACCTAAAGCTGGCCGCCCAGGACTACAGCAGGGTCTCCCTGAACCAAGCCAGCCAACGGCTGTCGGTCTCCCAGGCCCAGCAGGCCGCCCAAAGCGCCCTGGAGGCCATGGACGAATTCCCATTGACCTTCTTTTCCACAGACCATCTCTTTGCCCCCGATCAGTGGACCCTGACCTCCACAGTCCCTTTTTTGGCAGTGGGAAATGTCACCGTCACCACCGCCCCGGACTACAAGGTCCAGGTCGCTCCCCAGGTCTCGGTCACCCCCACGGGGGACCGAGACCTGACGGAGGTCTCAGGGGCCTCCGCCGCCATTTTCTGGACCTGTATCTTTACCCGAGGCCCCGAACAGCTGGAGCTCATCCTGGACGATGAAACCGGCAAGATGCTCTCCTTTTCCTATGAGAATCCCGCTTCGGCCGACACCATTGTCACCGGGAACACCGCCGTCTCCCCCTCCTTTTCCATGGAGGACGCCTTTCATATGATGGAATTCTGCCAGCGGTATTACAATCTCAACGCCGAGGACTTTTCCGACCCTCTGTACCTTTCTCCCGCCGGCTATCTGCTGCCCGTGAAGGACGACCAGGGGAAGGTGTTCCACCTCTCCCTCATCTCCGCCGCCTATTACGATGACGCTTCCTCCCAGTATAGCTACACCTCCGACCGACTTCTGCTCTCCTTCAACTGTTTCTCCTATCAGGTTGATGCCGGTTTGATGTCGAACTGAGGAAACTTGGCGGCTTGTCCCTGATAGACTGACCTCACAAATCGTGAGGTGAGTTTATGTTAGGCCGCAAAATCATAATTCCCCTTCTGGGGCTGCTGGTGATCGTCGGGGCGCTGATCTGGCTGGGACACCGGGCAGAGGCCCAGACCACTCCCACAGACCCCGCCCAAGCCACCGTTCCCACCGGCGCCCCCCAGAAAACCACGGACCCCGACGACTGGCGGCTGACCCTGGTGAACCCCTGGCACCCCCTGCCCGAGGGTTACGAGCCGGAGCTGACCCAGATCGAAAACGGCCACCAGGTGGACGCCCGCTGTGCCGCCGCCCTGGAAAACATGCTGGCCGGCTGCCGGGCCGCCGGGCTCTCCCCCCTGATCTGCTCGGCCTACCGCACCCAGGAGAAACAGACCAGCTTGTATCAAAACCTGGTCAGCAAGCTCATCGCCCGAGGCTACTCCCAGGAGGACGCCCAGGCCAAGGCGGGCATTGAGGTAGCGATCCCCGGCACCAGCGAGCACCAGCTGGGCCTGGCGGTGGACATTGTAGACCTGAATCACCAGGTGCTGGACCACACCCAGGAGGACACCGCCGTGCAGCAATGGCTCATGGCCCACTGCTGGGAGTATGGATTTATCCTGCGCTACCCCTCGGACAAAAGCGAGATCACCGGGATCATCTACGAGCCCTGGCATTACCGCTACGTGGGGGAGGACTATGCCCTGGCCCTTCGGGACGCCGGCCTCTGCCTGGAGGAATTTTTACAGACGGGCAGCGTGTAAGCAAGACAGCGCAAACCCGTGCCGCGTGAACGACACACGCGGCACGGGTTTTGTTCTGCGGTTTATTCGGTTTCCGGGATTCTCAGAGGCGCGGGGTCTGCCGTGGGGAGCTGTTCCTGCCGAAGGGCCGACAGGGCGAAGCCCAAAAGGGCCAGGTCCACAGCGGCGCCAGTGCTGGTGAAGAAGAGAGGAATCCCGGCGCCCCAGAGCGGAAAGCCCAGGCTGCTCAGGCCCAGAACCAGACGGAAGAGCAGGGACACCGTGACGCTCAGGACGGTGATTTTTCCCAAACTGTTCCTTTGCCGGAGACCTCGGACCAGCATCCAGGTCAGCGCCCCGCCCATGGCCAGCACAATGGCCAGCACGGGGAGCCAGCCCAGCTTTTGGAGGATCGTGGTCAGGAAGTAGGTATCGGCCCCCTGGACCACGGGCAAATTGTATTCCCCTTCCCCGATCCACTGCGCCCCTTCCAAGGCCTGCTGAAGGACGAGGCCAGTATAGCCCGCGCCCATCGGGTCTTGCCCAGGATGCAGGGCCACGGACAGGCGGGTGGCAATGTAGTCATTCTGAAGGGCCAAAAAGCCTGCGGCAAGCAGGGCCAGAAGAACTCCCAAGGCCACAGCGCGAGTGGTCCGTTTCCCCAGGCTAAACCAGTCCTGACCGGCCAGCACCCAAAGCAGGACGAGACCCACAAGCCACACAAAGGGCGCTACCAAAAGTTGATGACATGCCACAGACAGCAGCGACACAGCGGCCAGCCCCAGCAGGGGGAGGCACACCCCTTTCCAGCCCTGCCCCCGGCAGGAATAGAGACAGAGGCCAAAGGCCAGGGGGACACACATCATCAGGCATTGCATCCCCGCCACAGGGTAGGAAAAGCTGCCGCTCCAAAAGGCCCGGTGCAGTGCAAAGAACAACAGCCCCAGGCACAGCACTCCCAAAAAGATCCCCTTCCCGTGGCGGCCCAGCCAGCTAACATCCAGCAGATAGGCCCCCAGCAGGGCGGCCACGCCCAGGCAGAGGGCGGTGATGGACCACACTGGGGCACTCCCGCCGTTGGCCCAGCCGGCGGTGAGCCAGATCCGCAGCACCACCCCGGTGGCGGCCAGCAGCAAGCTCAGGGTCAGCAGCCCCCACTGGGGCTTGGGCCGGTGGACGGCATCCAGAGACTGTCCCACCAGCACAGGGTCCCCCATCTGGCGGATGGCCTCAGCCTGAGCCGCCTCCTCGGTCATGCCCCGGGCCAGGTAACCGTCCCGCTCATCCAGCAGGTGAGTCCGCAGCTCAGACAGCAGGCGGGGCCGGGCCCGCTTCCAGCGGATCTGCTCCCCGGCCAGGGTGAGGTATTGCTCGAAACGGTTAGGCATAGCTCTCCCCTCCTTCCAGCACCTGGAGCATGGCCTTGGCATAGGCCCGCCATGCCTCCTCCTTCTCCGCCAGCTGACGGCGGCCCTGGTCGGTCAGATGATAATACCGCCGGGGACGGCCACCGGTGGTCTCCTCCTCCCAGGACTGAATGCTCCCCTTCTGCTCCAACGTGTGAAGCAGGGGATAAAGGGTGCCGGATTTCAGCTCAAAGGTCTTGTCCGAGCGGCGGCGGAGTTCCTCCACCATCTGATAGCCGTACTTGTCGCCGTCCTCCAGCAGCTTCAGGACCAGCAGAGAGGTGCTGCCGGTGAGCAGACTTTTGTCGATTGACATGATCTTGGCCTCCTTTCTATGTAGATTATCTATATAATATATCGGATATCTACTTATGTCAAGAAGAGTTTTGATCGAAAGCGGGCCCGGCTATGACCCACGCCGCAGAATCCCCAACGCTCGCCCTCATCCGACCCGGCTTCGCCGGCCCACCTTCAGAGCGAAGGAAGAATTGATTTGATCTCCAACTGTCCCCCGGACAGTTGGACCCCCAGGGGAAGGCGATTGACAAACCCTTTAGGATAGCTTTTTTTCGGAAACGTTAGCCGTTATATTAGGGCACTACCGCCAAGGCCTCTCCCAACGCCCTCACTGGCTTCCCCTCGGGGGGAAGCTGTCACCGAAGGTGACTGATGAGGGGGCGATCTGGAATATCGGCGGGTAGAAGGTAACCGTTGCCACCTTTTGCCTTGGCAGGTTTCCACCCCCCTCCCTTGACTTTTCCCCGCCAAGTCTTTACAATGAAAACCGATTTTGCACGGAAAAGAGGAGATTTCTCCATGAATACCATCTATTTCGACCACGCCGCCACCACCCGGGTGCTGCCGGAAGCCGCCCAGGCGGCGGTGGAGGTGATGACGGAAAGCTACGGCAACCCCTCTTCCCTGTACCACCTGGGAACCCAGGCCGCCAAGCGGGTGGCCCAGGATCGGGCTCTGGTGGCCCAGGCCCTGGGGTGCAAGGCCGACGAGGTCTATTTCACCTCCTGCGGCACCGAGGGGGACAACTGGGCCATCTCCTTGGCCGTCCACTTGGGGCGGCACAAGGGCAAGCACATCATCACCACCGCCGTGGAGCACGCAGCGGTGCTGGAGCCTTGCAAGGCCCTGGAGCTTCAGGGCTATGAGGTCACCTACCTCCACCCCGACGCCACGGGGCACATCCCCATCGAAGCCCTGGAGGAGGCCCTGCGGCCGGACACGGTGCTGGTGTCCATGATGCTGGTGAACAACGAGACGGGCATCCTCCAGCCGGTGGCCGAGGCCGCCCGGCTGCTGAAACGGAAAAAATCCGCCGCCCTGCTCCACACCGACGCGGTCCAGGGGTTCCTAAAAGTCCCCTTCACCCCCAAGGGGTTGGGGGTGGACCTGCTTACCATCAGCGGCCATAAGATCGGGGCCATGAAGGGCTCCGGGGCCCTGTATATCCGCAGCGGCCTGCGGGCACTCCCCCTGCTGCGGGGGGGCGGCCAGGAAAAGGGGCTCCGCTCGGGCACAGAGGCCACCCCTCAGATCGCCGCCCTGGCCGCCGCCGCCCAGTTGGGCCGCCAGGGGCTGGAGGAGCACATTGCCTACCTCACCAGCCTGAAAGCCTACGCCCTGGAGACCTTCCAGCGTGTCGTCCCCGCCCTCACCGTGGTCTCCGCCGGGGAAGCCCCCCATATCTGCGCCATCTCCCTACCCGGCTATCCCAGCCAGGTGGTGGTACGGTATCTCAGTGACAAGGGCTTCTGCCTGTCCTCGGGCTCGGCCTGCCACCGGGGGAAGGCCAGCCATGTCTACGCCGCCATGAACCTCTCCAAGGCTGTGCGGGACGGCATGCTGCGGGTCTCCTTCGGCCCCTCCAACACCAGGGAGGAGGTGGACCGGCTGGCCCAGGCCCTGCTGGCCGCCACCCAGGAGCTGGTGTCTGTGGGACACTGAACCAATCAAATTTCAGCCGCCCGTGGATCGGGCGGCTTTTCTCTACTTTTTTATAATGATTTCCTTATTTTCCCTCTTGTGTTATCCTAAAACTATGCAAGAACATCATTTTCTCACCCCCATCCAAAGGAGGTTTTGTGATGAAACAGACATTGGCCCTGCTCCTTTCCCTGGTGTTGCTGGGTTCCCTGCTCTGCGCCTGCGGCCAGGAGGAGGAAACGACCTGGGACCCGATCTGGACAGAGAACTTTTTCCTGGCCGCCGAAAGCCAAGGTGCCGTGAGCGAGAACGCCAAGGACCTGCGGGAGAACGTCAATGCCACCGCGGAATTTCCGGATCTGACCCTGACGGTAGGCCAAACCCTCAGCGACAGCCGCCTGCTCTACATTCCCTTAGAGATTACCTTTCCCAAGGACGTGGACCTCTCCCAGTTCCTTTCTGAAACACGCGGCCAGCCCAGTGACTACCCCATGCCGGAGGAAATCTCTCTGGTCCTGGCCACGCCCGAGGAGCTCGTGCAAACGCCGAACCTCTCAATGAATCCCTTCGGCAGGCCCTCCATTTCCGTCATAGAGGCTGACCTGCAAAAAAATTCCGTGACCTATTTCGTCTCCTATGAGAATGACACCACCTCCCTCTCCAACCGGGACGTCACCCTGATCCTCACCAATCTCTCCGTGACCAGGGACGACAAGGAAACCCCACTGGCCCAAGGGGATTACCAGGTCTCCTGGACCACCGGCAGCCACGACCTGTTGAAGGAATTTCCCATCCGGAACGCGGCGGGAGAGGACGTGGGCCATTTGGCCCTCTCTCCCCTGGGGCTGTGGGTGGAGCTGCGTCAGACCACCTGCACAGACGCCCAAGAATTGTCCCATTCCACCACCCTTCTCCAAGCCGACGGCACCCAAGTGCCTCTGTCGGGCGACTGCGGCAGCGGCATGAAGTCAGATGGAACCATGGAGATCCACTGGACTTTCGCCTTGCTGCTGGACCTGGATTCCATCGACAAGGTCTTGGTGGGAGAGTATGAGGTCAACCTTTGACGCCAAAACACCGCCACCCTATAGAGAACGGGGCGGAGCCCATCCCCCTGACCCAAGGGGATTACGCCATCCCCTGGTTCACGGGCAGCCGTGAAGACTCTGTGGACAAAACCATTTTGGCCGACGACGGCGAGGAAGTGGGCACGTTGTCTCTCTCCCCTCTGGACCCCGCCGCTGTGGGCGCCATGGAGATCGACGGCCACCGGGTGGAATTTTGACCCAAACAGGACCTCTCTCATCGGGAAGATCCTGTATTTTTTGTCTAAAAACCGCTTGCAATGGCCCTCCGTCTCCTGTACAATAGAAAACTGGAAATTGTGCGAAGCTTGTCCCCTGGTGGCCCTTTTCCACGACGGAGCCCGGCCACTCTGCCGGTCTTTTTTTGCGTGTTTCCAGCCAACCACAACACGAGAGGAGAGCGAAAATGAAAGAGAAGCCAACCGCCCAGAGCGGGCCCATTCGGGACGCACGGACCCTGGGCACCCCCAAGATGCTCATCCTGGGGCTGCAGCACATGTTCGCCATGTTTGGGGCCACAGTGCTGGTGCCCATTCTGGTGCAGAGCTACGGGCTGCCCCTGAGCACCCAGACCACCCTGTTTTTCGCCGGCTTTGGCACCCTGTTTTTCCACTTTTGTACCAAGCTGAAGGTCCCCGCCTTTTTGGGGTCTTCCTTTGCCTTCCTGGGGGGCTTTGCCGCCATGGCCAATCTGGATTCCGGCATGTACGCCGCCATGGAGCCGGGAGAAAAGCTCCAATACGCCTGCGGCGGTATTATGATCGCGGGGCTGCTGTATGTGGTGCTGGCCGCCATCATCCGGGTGGTGGGGGTCCACCGGGTCATGCACTTCCTGCCGCCTGTGGTCACAGGGCCCATCATCATCCTCATCGGCCTGAACCTGGCTCCCTCCGCCGTGGCCAACGCCTCCACCTGCTGGTGGCTGGCTCTGGTCTCCATGGCGATCATTGTGGTGGCTAACATCTGGGGCAAGGGCATGATAAAAATCATCCCCATCCTCCTGGGCGTTGTGGGCGGCTACGTGGTGGCCGTGGTCACAGGCCAGGTGGATTTCTCCGGCCTGGCCGGCGCTTCCCTGGTGGGCGGCGAGAATCCTGTGCTGGGTCTCCAGCCCTTCCTGACCAACTTCTCGGGGAGCGTGGCCAAGTTTGATCTCACCGCCATTCTGGTCATGGCCCCCATTGCCATCGCCTCCATGATGGAGCACATCGGCGATATGTCCGCCATCTCCGCCACCGTGGGCGAGAACTTCATCGAAGACCCCGGCCTTCACCGGACCCTCATGGGCGACGGCGTCGCCACCGCCCTGGCGGGCTTCTTCGGCGGCCCCGCCAACACCACCTATGGGGAGAACACCGGCGTGCTGGTCCTCTCCCAGGTCCACGACCCCCGGGTCATCCGGCTGGCCGCCCTGTATGCCATGCTCCTGTCCTTCTCCCCCGCCTTTGCCTACCTGGTCAACACCATTCCCGCCGCCATCATCGGCGGGGTGAGCTTCATCCTCTACGGCATGATCTCCGCCATCGGCGTGCGGAACGTGGTGGAAAACCGGGTGGACTTCACCAACAGCCGCAATCTGATCATCGCCGCCGTCATCCTGGTCTGCGGCCTGGGCTTTACCGACGGCCTGAGCTTCCAGGTGGGCAGCGCCACCATCACCCTCACTGCCCTGGCCGTGGCCGCCATCGCGGGCATCGTCCTCAACGCCATTCTGCCGGGGAATGACTTCCACTTCGGCAAGTCGGAAAAGGGCGACGATATGGCTTCCTTGGGAAAGTATTGATCTCTGTTCCTGTGAAGCAAGCTCCTTCCCGGCGGGGGAGGGGCTTGTTTTTTGCCTGCGCTGTTTCTCCAAACCTCTCATCGGCAAACACGGTCCCCCAAAACGCCAAAAGCCCCCCTGTTTCCAGGGGGGCTTGCTGTTTTGTAGACAGAGCTCACATTTTCTCCGGCGCGGTCACGCCCAGCAGGCCCAGGCAGTTGGCCAGGACCGACCGGACGCTGTCGGCCAGCTTCAGGCGGGCGGAGAGGACAGCCTCCTCCTCCCCCTTGATGCGGCAGGCGCCGTAGAACCGGTGGAACTGGCCGGCCAGCTCCACTAAGTAGCGGTTGATGCGGGAGGGGTCATAGTCCCGGGCGGCGGCGTGGATCTCCTCGGGCAGCCGGCCCAGGGCGCGGATGAGGGACTTCTCCTCGTCGGTGGCCAGCAGGTCGGCCTGGATCTGGGCAGCCTTGGGCACGGCGTGGCCCTCTTCGGCCAGGCGGGAGATGAGAGTGCAGATCCGGGCGTGGGCGTACTGGACGTAATAGACAGGGTTCTCGCTGTCCTCCCGGACGGCCAGGTCCAGGTCGAAGTCCACGGCGCTGGTGGCGGAGCGGGAGTTGAAGAAGTACCGGGCGGCGTCCACACTGACCTCGTCCAGCAGGTCGTGAAGGGCGATGGCCTTGCCGGAGCGCTTGGACATGCGCACAGGCTGGCCGTCCTGGAGGAGGTTCACCAGCTGCATCAGCACCACCACCAGCCGGTGGGAGCCATCCAGGCCCAGGCCGTCCAGGGCAGCCTGGAGGCGGGCCACGTGGCCGTGGTGGTCGGCTCCCCAGACGTCGACGGCCTTGTCAAAGCCCCGGACCTCCAGCTTGTTCCGGTGGTAGGCGATGTCGGCGGCGAAGTAGGTGTAAAAGCCGTTGGCCCGGCGCAGGACGTCGTCCTTCAGGTCCAGTTTGTCCACCTGCTTCTGGCTCTTGCCCTCGGCCAGGTATTTGTTTTTCAGCAGTTGGGTGGTGTTCAGCCACAGGGCGCCGTCCTTTTCATAGGTCCAGCCCTTGTCCGCCAGCAGGCCCACTGTCTCGGCCACATAGCCGGAGGTGTGGAGGGTGGACTCGAAGAACCACTGGTCATACTCAATGCCGTACCGGCGCAGGTCGGCCTGCATCTTGGGGATGTTCCGCTCCAGACCGAAGGCGGCCAGGGCGTCCAGGCGGACCTGCTCCTCCACGTTCTGGTAGCTGTCCCCGTGCTCCTCGTAGAAGGCCTGGGCCAGGTCCTTAATGTCCTGGCCGTGGTAGCCGTCCTCGGGGAAGGGGACGTTCTCCTCCCCCAGGAGAATCTGGAAGTACCGAGCCTGGAGGGAGAGGGCAAACTTGTTGATCTGGTTGCCGGCGTCGTTGACGTAGAACTCCTTCCAGGTGTCGCAGCCGTCCCGGCGCAGGACGTTGGCCAGGGTGTCGCCCAGCACGCCGCCCCGGGCGTTGCCCATGTGCATAGGGCCGGTGGGGTTGGCGGAGACGAACTCCACCATGACCTTCTCTCCATGGCCCTCGTCGCTCTGACCGTAGAGGGGGCCTTCCGACTCAATCTCCGCCAGCACGTCCCCATACCACTTGGGGCCCAGGCGGAAGTTCAGAAAGCCCGGCCCGGCGATCTCCACCGAGGAGAAGATGGTGCCGGTCAGGTCCATGTGGTCGGCCACCGCCTGGGCGATGTCCCGGGGGCTGCGCTTCATGGCCTTGGCCCCGGCCATGGCAAAGGAAGAGGCGTAATCCCCGTTCTGGGGATCTTTGGGAATCTCCACCGATCCCTTCACCGCCACCCCGCCGGGCAGAACGCCCGCAGCAGCGGCGGCCTCATAGGCCTGGGCGGTCAGATGGCTGACCTGGTCCTTCGCGTATTGAATCAAATTCGCCATAACTCTATGTCACCTTTTCTCTGTTTTGTGGGGTCACTGGCCCGGCAT
Source organism: Clostridiales bacterium (assembly GCA_022764045.1). Taxonomy (GTDB): domain Bacteria; phylum Bacillota; class Clostridia; order Oscillospirales; family Oscillospiraceae; genus Evtepia. Next base: position 32,932 of record JALERU010000045.1, read on the forward strand.
GGGCTGGTTCAGCTGGGGCTCGGTCACTTGAATTTCAAAGGAGTTTTCTCCGATGGGCTGGCTGTCCACCTCCAGGCCGTATTGGATGGAGAGGCTGCCCCCCGCCGCGCCCAGGTTGGCCTTGGCCCGGTGGGTGTTCACCCCCAGCATCAAGCCGCCGTAGGGGGTTTCATACAGGGAGAGGTGCTTCTGCCCCTCCTCAAAAATCATCTGGGAGTTGAGGGTGCCCTCCCGCTGGAGGACAATTTTGTCCGGGCCTACGTGGAAGGTGGTCAGGGTTCCCTCCAGGCCGGTGAGCTCACTTTCCTCATAGCTCAGGGAGTAGCCCTCCCCTTCCTCCTGGCGAAGGACGCCCTGGGTGACCAGCTCCATCACGTCCTCGTCTCCGGGCTCCAGGCTCTGGACCCCTCGAATTGATATAATCACTGGTTTTTCCATAGAATACATTACACCCATTTCTTTTTTCTTGGTGTTCGCTCAAATGTAGATTATTATACATGATTCCCCGATAAATGTAAAGGGTACCGTGCCCCTCTTCGTCCCGTTCCCATGGGCCGGGCGGCGCCGTTTTCCCTCTTCCCGGACAGGGGCAGAATTTTCTTAAGATATCCTACACCCAGGACGCCCAAAAGACAAGATTTCATGAAGAAAATCTCCTCTTTCCCCTGGGTTTTCGTGGACTTTTCCCGCCCATTGCCTTTGACAATCGGCTTCGGGCACACTATAATAGATGAACGACCAAAAGGGGGAACCATTTCCCCCGTCATCGCTTATCATAGCAGGGGGAGCCCCCCTGCGCGGGCAAAGGTAACATCATCACAGCGAGGAGGTCATGGTATGCAACTGGAGCTAAGTAAAAAAGAGTTCCGGCGTCTGCTGGATATGGTCTATATCGGCAACTGGATTCTCAATTCCACCCGGGGCGAGGATCGGTTTCAGGACTACGACAGAGTCGAGAGCCTGCTGTTTGAAAAGGCCCGGCAGGAAGGCATGGGAATTTTGGCCGAAACCTACCAGGGCGAAACCATCCCCTCCCGTCCCTTTGTGGAGGGCGGGATTCACGAGGCCATCATGGAGTATGAAAACAACGTCTTCTTCGACATTCTGGCCGAGGACTTGGCCCGCCGGGATATGAACGACGCCCCCATCGACGAAACCAATTACGCCGAGCTGGCCCACCGGATCGAGGCGTATATCAACGAGTTTGAGGAAAACGGCACCGACAATATTTTGGTGGACATCGACACCATGCCTTAACACAGCAGACAACTGTGAAACCGGAGACCCCTGTTGGGGTCTCCGGTTGTTTTGTTTTCATGTTCGCCCGCGCAGCCAGGCATGGACAGGATTTTCCCCTTTGCCGGGCTGGAAGTAGGGATAGTCATTCTCTTTGGTACAGGCCCCGTCGGGGAGCTCCTTTAGCTCCGGGTCCCGCTCGATCCAGCAGGCTGTGCCGGCGGAACGGAGGCAGGTGAGGTACTTGGCGCACTGGAACCGATAACAGACTAATTTTTCCATTCCGGGCCTCCTTTTACCCTTTCAGCTTACGAACCAGTCCCTCATCGGGGTCCACGTAGGCCGTTTGATAGGTGGTGTACACCACCATCCCCGGCCGGGCTCCGGCGGGTTTTTTCACGAATTTTACCGGGGTGTAGTCCACAGGGACCTTCTTCCCCTCCCGGCCCTGGGAGAACCAGGCGGCCAGGGCGGCGGCCTCCTGGAGGCTCTGGTCGTCGGGCTTGGCCCCCTCGGTCCATAGGATCACGTGGGAGCCGTGGATCTTCTGGGTGTGCAGCCAATAGTCCCACTTGCCCGCCTGCTTGGTGGTCAGCTGGTCGTTTTGCAGGTTGTTCCGACCCACGGAAATCCGCAGGCCGGCGGTGGAGCGGAACTCCAGGGGCTTGGTGGCCGGGCGTTTCATGCGGTCTTTGGCCTTGGCCCGGCGGCGGAGGTAGCCGGTCTCCACCAATTCCCGGCGGATCTCCTCCAGGTCCCGGTCCCCTTCGGCCCGGGAGACGCTGTCCAACACGCTCTCCAAATACTCCCGCTCCCGTTGGCCCTTTTCCAGCTGGATGGTGAGCATCTCCTGGGCGGTCTTGGCCTTGGTGTACTTTTTATAATAGGCGGCGGCGTTCTGCTGGGGGGTCTTCCGGGGGTCCAGGGGAATCTCAATTTCCGCATAGTTCGGATCGTAGTAGTTTTCCGCCCGCAGCACCCTGGCCCCCTTTTCCATGCGGTAGAGGTTGGCCGTAATGAGGTCCCCGCAGATGCGGTCCTGCTCCCGGTTCTGGGTCTGGGCCAGTTCCTTTTCCTGCAGCGCCATTTTTCGGGTGATGCGATCCCGGGCCTGGGTGAGGGATTTGAGGAAGTCCTGTCCCTTTTGGCGCACCTGGTCGGCGGTCTCCCGGGCCTGGTAAAAGTCGTCCAGCAGGTCCCCGAAGCGGGCGAAGGAACGGCTCTCGGTCTCCGGGCCGTATTGGAGAATGGGCCGGAAGGAGAAGTCCACGGGCTTCCCCTCCCGCACCAGCAGGGTGGGCTGGGCCCGTCCCTCTTCCAACCGTCTCAGAAGGGTTTCCAGCTTGTCCAGCAGGGCCTGGGGATTCCGGTTCACCGGAGCGTCCACCTCCCCAAAGGCCTCAAAGGCCACCTCCCGGGCGATCAAGGGGGAGAGCCCCATGAAGTGGTCCAGCAGGAACTTGTCGGCGGGGGTGTCCCGCCGGCCGTCGGCCAGGAGGGCTTCCCGGTCCCGGTCGCTGAGGGAAGCGGGGTTGGCTTTGCCGGGCTGGGGAGAAGGGTACTGGTAAAACATCCCCGGCAGCAGGGGGCGGGCCTGGGTCAGGTCGCCCTCCACCCGGCGCAGGCAGTCCACGATCCGCCTCTCCCCGTCCAGCAGCAGCAGGTTGGTCCGGCGGCCCATGGCCTCTAAGATCAGCCGGCGGCGGACCTTGTCCCCCATCTCGTTGGTGGCCTCGATCTCCAGCTCCGCCAGGCGCTCCATGGGGGGCTGGCGAAGGGCTAAAATTTTGCCGCCGGAAAGGTATTTCCGCAGCAGCATGCAAAACATCGGGGGCTCAGCAGGGTTCTCCCGGGCTAGCCCGGTGAGCTGGATGCGGGGCCGGGCGGGGTTGGCGGAGAGAAGGAAACGGCAGTTGCCCCCCTTGCCCCGGATGTGCAGCAGGATTTCGTCCCGGCTGGGCTGGTGAATCTTGTCGATCCGCCCGCCGGTGACGGCGCTGTCCGCCTCGGTAAGGATCGCGGACAGGCAAAGGGCGTCCATGGGCATGTTACGCCTCTCCTTCCATCATCATTTCAAACAGTTCATTTAAGCGGCCGGTGGCCCCCTGGAGATAGAGCCAGCCGAACAGGGCCTCCAGGCCCGTGGCGATCTGATACTCCCGCCGGGTGGCTCCCCGGGCGTGGGAGTGGGGGCTGGAATTCCGGCCCCGCTTGAAGACGGTAAGCTCCTCCTCCGTGAGCACCGGCAGGAGCCGCTCCATCATGGCGGCCTGCCGGGGGGCGGCCACATAGTCCAGGGCCGAGCGGTGAAGGGCCCCCGGGGTGAGCTTGCCCTGGAGACACAGCCAGGCCCGGACCATGACCTCGTACACGGCGTCGCCCAGATAGGCCAGGCCCAGGTTACTCATTTTCAGCAGGTCTTGTTTGGTTTCTGCAAGGTGAAAGCAATCCATATTGTCACTCCGTTGGTGGTGTTTGGGTTATTTTACCCCAGATCGCCGCCAATAGCAAGAGGGCGTGCTCCCCCGTCACCCCTCCCCTTCCGGAATCATTGGCCGTCCCGCCTGGGTAAAGTGGAACACAAAGTAGACCTGCCCATCCAGGCGCTTCACCTGGGCCAGACAAATCGCCGGAACCAGGGGCGCCGGACGCTGGGGCAGCCAGGGATAGGCCAGGCAGAAATCCCCCGCCTCCCGCCGGAAAAAGGGGCAGGGGCCGGCGGCCTTCGCCGCCCGGGCCAGGAGTTCGTCCTGGGGAAACAGGTCCTCCGGGTGGGCGTGCCGCTGCCACCCTTTGGGCAGTTTGGTTTCCTGACGGCCGGAAAAGGCATAGGTCAGGGCCACCCGTCCGCCGGTGACCGGCCAGCAGCCCTGGCGGCGGAGGTGGTCCACAGAGACCGTCCGGCGCAGGCGCAGCCGCCCCCCCTCGGGCAGAAGGGTTCCCAGGTCCACCCGTCCCCCAGCCCCCAGGGCGTAGCCCCGGTAGAGGCCCCGGCCCGGGTTGGGAAGCTCCATGGCCAGCTCCACCCGCTCCCCTGTCTGGCGGCAGGTCAGCCAGCCCTGCTCCACCGGAAATGTTTGTTCCATTTTGCTCCCCCCTTTGGTCCAAGGATATGCGCCCGCCGGGGAAAACATGGCTGATCCTTTTTCCCCCAAGAAAAAGGATCAAAAAGAACTTTCATTCGCTACCAACCTCCTGCTGTTACAAGGCTTTGCGCCCGATAACGAACGTGTCCTTTTCATTGAGGATTGGTATGATACGATCCTTTCATCCAAAGCAGACTTCGCAAATGAAATCATAGGATGAAAAACCCCCCTGACGTCCTTTTTCCACATCAGGGGGGCGGGTCTGCGTTGGTCTTGTTTAGTTCAAAAAGTCCTTCAGCTTCTTGGAGCGGCTGGGGTGGCGCAGCTTCCGCAGGGCCTTTGCCTCGATCTGCCGGATGCGCTCACGGGTGACGTTAAACTCCTTCCCCACCTCTTCCAGGGTGCGGGTGCGGCCGTCCTCAATGCCGAAGCGGAGCTTGAGGACCTTCTCCTCTCTGGGGGTCAGGGTGGACAGCACCTCCACCAGCTGCTCCTTGAGCAGGGTGAAGGAAGCAGCCTCCGAGGGCTCAGAGGCGTCCTCGTCGGGGATGAAGTCACCCAGGTGGGAGTCCTCCTCCTCGCCGATGGGGGTCTCCAGGCTGACGGGCTCCTGGGCGATTTTCAGAATCTCCCGCACTTTGTCCACTGGCATGTTCATCTCCTCGGAGATCTCCTCGGGGGTGGGGTCGTGGCCCAGCTCCTGGAGAAGCTGGCGGGAGACCCGGATGACCTTGTTGATGGTCTCCACCAGATGGACGGGGATGCGGATGGTCCGGGCCTGGTCGGCGATGGCCCGGGTAATGGCCTGGCGAATCCACCAGGTGGCGTAGGTGGAGAACTTATAGCCCTTGGTGTAGTCGAACTTCTCCACGGCCTTGATGAGGCCCAGGTTCCCCTCCTGGATCAGGTCCAGGAAGAGCATCCCCCGACCCACATAGCGTTTGGCAATGGAGACCACCAGACGGAGGTTGGCTTCCGCCAGATTCTGCTTGGCCCGCTCGCCGGCCTTCACCAGCTTTTCCATCTCCCGCCGGGTCTCCTGGTCCAGCTCGATGCCCTCGGCCTCCATCTCCTCCAGCTGCTTTTTGGTCTCCTGGCCGGTGACCATGGTCTGAGCCAGGGCCACCTCCTGCTCGCTGGTGAGCAGGTCAACCTTGCCGATCTCCTTCAGATACATCCGCACAGGGTCGTCGATGCCGAAGGAGTCCACCAGGGTGTTGGGGTCCACGATCTCCTCCTCGGGGATCTCCTCGATCTCCTCAATGGGGGGCATGCTGTCGGCGTTGAGCTCGGGCAGGTAGTCCTCCCCGGCGGTGTCGATGCCCATGTTTTCCAGCACGTCGTAGATCTTATCCATCTGCTCGGATTCCAGGTCGATCTCCTCCAGGGCCTCCATCAGCTCCCCCGAGGACAGACGGCCCTTTTTCCGGCCCTTCTCCAGCAGCTCACCCAGCTTTTCCGCCCCGTTGAGGCCGGCCACGATCTTCATAATCTCGGCCTTGCCCGCCTGAAGCTGTTCCTCGGTGACGTGGATCAGCTTTTCTTTTTCCCGTTTGTTTTCCGGTGCTTTTTTTTCGCTCATGGTATCCATCTCCTATATACTTTTCTTTTTCCGATAGGTTTCCCGCGCGGCCAAAAGCACCGCTTCATCGGTTGTGGTTTGCTGTTTCATCCGTTCCGTGTCCAGCACGGCCCGGTAGTCGGCCATGGCCGCCGCGCCATTTTCCAGGGCGGCGGGCCGGCCCAAAATCTCCGCCAGCAGGGCGATCTCCTCCCCTTCCAGCTCCCCTTCCAGGGCTCCCAACTGAAGGGGGCGCCCCCCTTGCAGGTGGCCCAGCAGAACCCCGTAGATCTTCCCCAGCACGGGGGAAGAAAACTGGTCGGCCTCCAACCCCTGAAGGTTTTTGACCAGGGTGCCGTCCAGCATCAGCAGCCGCAGGATACCCTCCTCCGCCCGGGCGGACCGGGGGTTGTCGTATCGGAGCTGACGGGCCTTGGGCTGGATCTGGGTCACCGGGGTCATGTTCCGGCGGGCCTGCTTCTTCTTGGCCGCCCGCAGGCGCTGGTCCTGGCACCGCTGGATCTCCTGGAGCAGGGCGCTCTTCCCCACCCCGGTGGTTTCCGCCAGCTGCCCGGCGTAGACCTCCCGCTCCACAGGGCTGTCCAGCTCGGACAGGAGCAGGGCCCCCGCCCGGGCAAATTCCGTCTTTTGCATGGGGTCGGCCAGATCATACTTGCTTTGGAGCTGGCGCAAGTTGTATTCGATGTAATGTTCCGACTGGTCCAGCAGCCGGGCAAAGGCGTCGGGGCCGAACTTCCGGAGGAACTCGTCCGGGTCCTTGGCCCCGGTGACCCGGAGGACCTTCACCTTCAGCCCCGTCTTTTCCAGCATGGGGATGGCCCGGTTGGCCGCCTGAATCCCGGCGGTGTCTGCGTCATAGCAGATCACCACCTCCTTGGTAAACCGGGACAGGAGCTTGGCGTGGTCGGCGGTGAGAGAGGTCCCCAGGCTGGCCACCGCGCAGTCGAACCCTGCCTGGTAGAGGGAAATGGTGTCCATATAGCCCTCTGTCAGGACGATCCGCCCCAGCTTGGTGTTTTTCGCCAGGTTCAGGGCGAAGAGATTGCGGCTCTTGTTAAACACCGGGGTGTCCGGGGAGTTTAAGTACTTGGGGGTCCCGTCTCCCAGCACCCGTCCTCCAAAGCCGATCACGTCCCCCCGCAGGTCGATGATGGGGAACATGACCCGATTGCGGAAACGGTCGTAGATGCTCCCCTTCTGGTTGCTCACCGCCAGGCCGACGTCCAGCAGGTCCCCCTTGTCATAGCCCTTCTGGGCCATGGCCTTGATCAGGCTGTCCCAGCTCTCCGGGGCAAAGCCCAGGCCGAACCGGGTCATGATCCCCTTGGACAGCCCCCGGCGGCGGAGGTAATCCAGTCCCTCCTGTCCCACAGGGCTGTGAAGCTGGCTGTGGAAGAACCGGGCGGCCTCCTTGTTCAGGCTCAAAAGACGGGCCCGTTTCCGGCGGCTGCCCTCGTCCATGTCCCCCTCGGGGAACTCCATCCCCGCCCGCTTGGCCAGCAGCCGGAGAGCGTCCAGGAAGGGCAGATTCTCCACGTCCATCACAAAAGAGATCACCCCGCCCCCCTTGCCGCAGCCAAAGCAGTGGTAGAGCTGCCGGTCGGGCAGCACGTGGAAGGAGGGGGTCTTCTCCCCGTGGAAGGGGCACAGGCCCCAGTAGCTCCCCCCCTTGGGGGTCAGGGTCACATAGTCGGAGACCACGTCAACAATATCACTTCTTGCCACCAGCTCGTCCTTAAAGGACGATGGAACTGCCATGGCGCTCTCCTCCTTTCCGGCCCGTTATTTCACCGACCAGGCGATGGGGATAAAGGCCTCGCTGTATTTTTCCACCGCGTAGTTGTCGGTCATCCCGGCGATGTAGTCGCACACCGCCCGGTCTGTCCCCTCCCGGACCCGGATATCCTGATAGTCCGGCGGGAGCTCGTCCGGGTTTTTCTGATAGTGTGCAAAGAGCTGGGCGATCATGGCCTGGGCCTTGGTTTCCTCCCCCTTGGCGATGGGGTTGCGGTAGACCGCCTCAAACATAAAGCTCCGCAGCCGGGCCATGGCTTGTCCGCACTCCGGGGATTGGCGGATCTCGTTCTTCCCCTGGCTGGCCCGGATCACATCCCCGGTGAGCGTGTTGATCCGCCCGCCGTGGTCAAAGCCCAGCACCTGGGAGATATCCAGGGGAATGTCCAGGGGGTAGATGATCCCGCCCCGCATGGCGTCGTCGATGTCGTGGTTGATGTAAGCGATCTTGTCCGACAGGCGGACCACCTGGCCCTCCAGGGTCTCGGCCCGGTCGGGGCCCGTGTGGCAGAGAATCCCCCGGCGGACCTCGTAGCAGAGGTTCAGCCCCTCGCCCCCCTTTTCCAGCCGGTCCACCACCCGCAGGGACTGCTCATTGTGGCGGAAGCCCCCGGGGAGGATTTCGTTGAGGACCCGCTCCCCCGCGTGGCCAAAGGGGGTGTGGCCCAGGTCGTGGCCCAGGGCGATGGCCTCGGTGAGGTCTTCGTTGAGCCCCAGCCCCCGGGCAATGGTCCGGGCGATCCGGGCCACCTCCAGGGTGTGGGTCATCCGGGTGCGGTAGTGGTCCCCCTCGGGCTGTAGAAAGACCTGTGTCTTGTGCATCAGCCGCCGGAAGGATTTGGAGTGGAGGATTCGGTCGATGTCCCGCTGGTAGCAGGTGCGGATCTGGCAGGGCTCCATGGGCCGCTGCCGGCCTTTGGAGTTTGCCGCCAGGGCCGCGTAAGGCGACAGGGTCTGCTTCTCTCGTTCTTCCGTCATTTCCCGCAGGGTCATAGGCATACACTCCCTTCTGTTGTGGAGGCACAGCCGCCTTTCCTTTCTCTCTCAAATTATACGGAAAAAATCTTCAAATTCCTGCTAAAAAGAAAAACTTTTTATGAATTGATACGATATATTTCAAAAGCGGGGAAATCTCCCCCAAAAAAGAGGGGGTTTTTCCTCATTTTCCCTCCGTGGGTACCGCCTGGAAGGTCTCTCCCAACTTCTCCGCCGCGATCTTCCCGGCGGTGAGCTCGGTGATTCTGGCCTCGTAGGCCGGCCAGTTTTCCACGGGCAGCAGGGCGGGGATGCGCACCTGGGCGCCGTATTCGATCTCCCCCAAAATCCCCTGGGCGGCGGCGATCTCCAGTTTCATCCGCTCCAGCAGGTTGTAAGGGCACTCCACCGCCGTCTGGGCCCACTGGCGGACCACCGCCACCCCAGCCTCAGCCAGGGCGTCCTTGGCGGACTTCGTATAGGCCCGCAGCAGGCCGCCGGTGCCCAGAAGGATGCCGCCGAAATATCGGGTCACCACGCAGCAGACGTTTTCCACTCCCTCCCGGCGGAAGACCTCCAGCATGGGCTGGCCGGCGGTGCCCTGGGGCTCCCCGTCATCGGAGTAGCGGGTGACGCCCCCCTCCCGTAGGATGTAGCACCAGCAGTTGTGGCGGGCGTCGTAGTATTTGGCCTTCATCTGGGCGATCTTCTCCCGGGCCTCCTCCTCGGTCTCCACCCGCCAGACGTGGCCAATGAAGCGGGAGCGCTTTTCGGTAAACTCCGCCTGGCTGTCCCGGGCGGGAACGTAGTATTCTGCCATGGTCAGTCCTCCCAGAATTCTCTATGGGGCTGCCAGCCGTCGGTGACATACTCCTTCACTTGGCCCACAGTCTTCTCCGAGCAGACGGCCACCACCTGGATGGCCTCGCCATACTCCACCGACTCCACCTTGGCCTCCCGATAGAGCATGTCCACCATGCCCCCCTTGTCATAGGGCAGGGCCAGGGTGACCCGGTAGAAGCCCGTGTCCAGGCGCTTGCCGATCTGGGCCAGGAGCTGATCCAGCCCCTCCCCGGTTTTGGCGGAGATGGAGACGATGTCCTGGCCATGTGGGCGGATATCCCCCACATAGATGTCGGATTTGTTAAACACGTCGATCCGGGGAGTGGCCTCGGCCCCCAGTTGGCGGATGAGGCTCTCCACCACATCGGCCTGCTCCCGCCACTCGGGGTTGGAGGCGTCGATGACGTGGAGGATCAGGTCAGCGTAAGCCAGCTCCTCCAGGGTAGCCTTAAAGGCCTCCACCAGGTGGTGGGGGAGCTTGCGGATGAAGCCCACGGTGTCGGAGATGAGCACCGTGCAGGTGTCGGAAATTTCCAGGGTTCGGGTGGTGGTGTCCAGAGTGTCGAACAGCCGGTTCCGGGCGGGGATGCCCGCGTCGGTCAAGGCGTTGAGGAGGGTGGACTTGCCGGCGTTGGTGTAGCCCACAATGGCCACCACGGGAATCTCGTTCTTCTCCCGCCGGTCCCGCTGGACGGCCCGGATGCGGCGGACCTCCTCTAAGTCCTCGGTGAGTTTGGCGATCTTCCGGCGGATGTGCCGGCGGTCGGTCTCCAACTGGGTCTCGCCGGGGCCACGGGTGCCGATGGGGGATTTGCCCCCGGAGGCCGTCTGGCGGACCAGATGGCCCCACATGCCGGTGAGCCTTGGCAGCAGGTATTTGTACTGGGCCAGCTCCACCTGGAGCCGGCCCTCCTTGGTCCGGGCCCGCTGGGCGAAGATGTCCAGGATCAGCCCCGCCCGGTCGATGACCTGGGCCCCCATCTCCTCTGTGAGGACCCGCTGCTGGGAGGGGGAAAGCTCGTTGTCGAAGACCACCAGGTCGGCCTCCTGGGCCTTCACCAGGTCGGCCACCTCGGTCACCTTTCCCTCGCCGATGAAGGTCCGTGCCTCGGGGGCATCCCGGTTTTGCAGGATGCTCCCCACGCATTCCCCGCCGGCGGTCTCCAGCAGGGCGGCCAACTCCTCCAGCGTGGTCTCGCTGGCGTTGTCCTCTCGGGGCAGGCTGTTGGCGTTCAGCCCCACCAGGACGGCGCGGTTTCTCTTTTCTTCTGTGCTGTTGTGATCGGTCATAAAAGACCTCCTTTCTCTTGTGAATGGCCGTGGCTTACGCCTTGCCCAGCACCTGGATGATCTCCCCGATATACATCCGGTGGTAATCCTTGGCCTCGTAGTTGGTCAGGGCGTCGGGGTCCATGTGGGCCGGGTCCAGGTCGTTCCAGTAGCGCTTTTTGCACACCAGGACCAGGTCGGCCTCCTGGATATAGGGGGCCTGGCCCGCAGCCGCCACGTGAAAGCCGCAGGCGGCGAATTTATCCTCCTCCCGTCCGCTGACCGCCCCGCAGTGGGCCAGCTGCTTTTTCCATTTGGGATCAAAAAAGGAGAGGGTAAAAAACGCATTGTTTTCTAAAAAGGTATAGGTGTATCGCTGGGGACGGACATAGATGGTGGCCACCGGCTTGTTCCACAGCACGCCCAGGCCGCCCCAGCTGGCCGTCATGGTGTTGCAGTGGTCCGGGGTGCCGGCGGTAATCAGGGTCCAGCGGTCTCCGATGAGGGAGAAGACATTTTCCTTCAGGGTTTTGGGGTCCAGTTCTTGAAACATGATTACGCCTCCTGTTTTCATTGCGTGGTGTTCTTGGTTCATACTATCATTCGATAAAAAGTAGACTTTGTAAAAGGCTACTTTTTATAGCACCACAGGTGCGTCGAATGATGTATGAGATGTCTTTTCAGCGGCAAAGCCGCTGAAAAGAGCAGCGCGTTCGCGCTGCTGATTCCATAAAAATCTTGTTTTTATGGAATCATAGTATCAGTCTATGCAAAAGGCCGGGTCCAGACACCGGCGGACGAAAAAATTTTCTCCCAGCCAGGACAACGGAAAAACCCGTGCCGGAAGGGCACGGGTCCAAAGACAAAATCTTTTAGTTTTCCAAACCGAACTTTTTGTTGAAGCGGCTGACGCGTCCGCCAGTATCCACCATCTTCTGCTTGCCGGTGAAGAAGGGGTGACACTTGGAGCAAACTTCTACTCGGAT
>JALERU010000047.1 GCA_022764045.1 Clostridiales bacterium
CGACTGGGTGGTGGACCACTGCAAGGTGCCCAGCAAGCCCCGTCAGATCGAGTTCGCCCGCCTGGGCATCAACTATACCGTGATGTCCAAGCGCAAGCTCCGCGCTCTGGTGGAGGAGGGCCGCGTGGACGGCTGGGACGATCCCCGGATGCCCACCCTCTGCGGCCTGCGCCGCCGGGGCTATACCCCCAAGTCCATCCGCAATTTCTGTGAACGCATTGGCGTGTCCAAGGTAGACTCCACCGTGGACTGGGCCTTCCTGGAGGCCTGCCTGCGGGAGGACCTCAACGAGACCGCCCAGCGTGTGATGGCGGTCCTCCGCCCGGTTAAGCTTACCATTACCAACTACCCTGAGGACAAGCGGGAGACCGTGACCGTGGAAAACAACCCTGTGGACCCCGAAGGAGGGGAGCGGGAAGTGCCCTTCTCCCGGCACCTCTATATCGAGGCCGACGACTTTATGGAGGAGCCCATCCCCAAGTACAAGCGCCTCACCCCCGGCGGCCAGGAGTGCCGTCTGAAGGGGGCCTATCTCATCCGCTGCACCGGCTGCGTGAAGAACGAGGCAGGCCAGGTGGTAGAGGTCCTCTGCGAGTACGACCCCGCCTCTAAGGGGGGCAACCCCGCCGACGGGCGCAAGGTAAAGGGCGCCACCATCCACTGGGTGGAGGCCGACACCGCCGCCGATGCGGAGGTCCGTCTCTATAACTACCTCTTCACCGACCCCGCTCCCGACGGCTCCGATAAAAACTTCCTGGACTATCTGAACCCAGACAGCCTCCAGGTCCTCACCGGCTGCAAGGTGGAGCAGGGGCTGGCCCAGGCCCCCATGCCCCAGGAGGGCAAGACCGCCACGGCCTATCAGTTTATGCGTCAGGGCTACTTCTGCCTGGATCATCAGGACGCCGCGCCGGGTCATTTGGTCTTTAACCGGAGCGTTTCCCTGAAGGATAGTTTCAAGAAAAAGTAAAATTAGACCTGGGAAAACTGGAAATTTTGGGGAAAGCAGGGAGGAGAAATCCCCTTCTTTACCTTGCGAAACTCTTCATTTTCTGGTACAATAGCAAAGATCAAGAGATCGCCCCTTTGTGAATTTCTTCCGCTGAAAGGGCGGGAAAATTCCCTGGGTGGAGATCTGTTCCTGGAATTGGGAGTGTTTTCACCGATATGAAGAAAAACGAGATAAAAACCGGAAGAAGCAAGCCGCCGGAAGTACGGACCAGAGAGCAGCAGGAGGATCAGGCCTTTAACAAAATGCTGCTATGGCTGGCTGCCGCCGCTGTGGTAGAAGTGGTCATGGTGCTCATCAATCGGTACTATATCCACACCCGGGTCAGTGAGTTGGGGATCAAGATGCCCCTTTACAAGGTGCTGACCGTGTTCCCCATCGCGGGAATCATCCTGTTTATCCTCTTCCTCTTTTTGGCGAAGAAGGTGCGGCAGGAAGGCCGGGGGAAAGACGGAACCTTACAAGTTGTAATGGCCTGTGGGTTTCTGTGTATGGGGCTGGGCGGTTTCGCCCTGCGGAACATGGAGGCTGCGGCTTCTCCCGTGGTGCTGGCTGTGGTTCCCGGTCTTGGCGTTCTGATGATGGTGTTCTACCTGTATCAGAAAGAATTTTTCGGCTGTGTACTGGTGGGCGGCATGGGCCTGGTGGGCCTGTGGCTTTACCGGATCTTCCAGGGGGGAAGGGTCTATTACGGCTATTTGATCCTCACCCTGGTGGTGGCTGTGGCAGGGGTGGTTTTGGCCCTGAAGCTGAAGGGAAACAACGGTGTGCTGAAGGTTGGCGGCAAAGAGGTGACGCTGCTTCAGCCCGGCGCGGCTTATCTGGCCTATTACCTCACCGCGGTGGTGACTGTGGTTCTCTTGCTGGCCCCAATGGCTTTGGGTACCGCTGTGGCCTATTACGCGATCTGGGTGATGGCGGCCTGGCTGTTTATTTTGGCGGTCTATTTCACCTCGAAGCTGATGTGATGAAATGAAAAAAATCCCGTTGGAATGGGTTCCAACGGGATTTTTTGTCCTTTATGATCGGGCGTCAGGCTGTGATTCCCGCTCCCAGCCCACCAGCAGGCAGCCCTCTTCCACTTGGATCTCCACGGGATTTCCCTGGAAATGGTTGCTGACCCCCAGGGGGAAAAACGGGGAGAGGGGCACCTTGTCCAAGGGATACTGGGCTCCTCGTATGGAGACGCCGTGGGCCTCTGGGCCCAGGCAGAATAGGGAGAAAATCCCTTCCTTGTGCGCCGGCAGGGATAGTATGCCATTTTGCAGGGCGGTAAAGGTGTAACTTTCGTCATAGAGATACCCCGTGGCCCCGGCCTGGGCCAGGAAGCCCAGGGCCTGGAGGTTGGCCAGGGTGTGGTCCATCCGCCCGCCGGTGGCGCCATAGAGGTGGAAGACACGGTAGCCCTTCTCAAGGCCGTATTTCAAGGCCAGCATCGTGTCAGTGTCGTCCTTCTCTACGGGGAAGGTTTGGACAGGGATGTCCCCCGGCAAATCCTCCAGGGAGTCAAAGTCCCCCAGCAGCAGGTGGGGCCGCAGCCCGACGGACAGGCAGTGGCGGTAGCCTCCATCGGCGGCCAGAATGAAATCCTCCGGACCGGGGGCCACCGGCAGGCCGAAGAAGGGTCCCGCGCCAAAAATAAAACAGGCGGGCTGAGACATGGCGAATCACTCCTCTTTCACGAAAGAATCTGGTGTGGTCTGATTATAACACGTTGCCGTCCCCTTGACCAGGGGGACTTTTTTTGTTACACTGAGGCGATAAAATTTTCGCAAAAGGAGGCGGAGCCCGTGATCAAAGGGGCGATTTTCGACGCGGACGGGACCTTGTTGGACTCCATGGGGATGTGGGACACGGTGGGGGAGCGCTACCTGGCGTCCCTTGGCATTGCCGCGCGGCCGGGCCTGCGGCAGATCCTGTTTCCCCTGAGCCTTTCTCAGTGCGCCGTCTATTTGAAGGAGAGCTATGGCCTGCCCGATTCCCACCGGGACATTGAGGCGGGCATCAACGGGACCATCCGCACCTTTTACCGCCAGGAGGTTGTGGCAAAGGCGGGGGCAAAAGAATTCCTGACGGAGCTCCGCCGCCGGGGCGTTGCCATCACCCTGGCCACCGCCACAGACCGGGAAGTGATCACAGCGGGCCTGGCCCGGACCGGCCTGCTGCCCCTGCTGGACGGCCTGGTCACCTGCGGAGACCTGGGGGTGGATAAGCGGACCCCTACCATCTTCCACTATGCCCGGGACGATATGGGGACTGCCACGGAAGCCACCTGGGTCTTTGAGGATGCAGTCCACGCCGCCCGGACGGCCTACCAGGCAGGCTACCGGGTGGCCGGTGTGGCCGATCCCTACAGCGACCAGGAGGCCCTTCAGGGGACCTGCCACCTCTACCTGCCCGACCTGACGGACTTTATGGGATTTTATGAGAGAGCACAGGCACAAACGTGAGAGAAGAAAGGCCGCAGGCCAGAGGAGTGTTTCCTCTGGCCCGCGGCCTTTTATCGTCGTTATTTCTTGGGAATGAATTGGATGTTCAGGTCCACATTTCCGTTAATCCCCGGTACCTTGCCGGTGCTGGAATACTGCCACATGTCAAAGTGATAATAGAAGGTGGGAGTCTTGTTGTACTGGGCCAGCCACAGGGGAAAGTCCACCAGCTTAGACAGGTCAAAGTGGAGGTAGAAGTAGGTGAGGTTGGAGTAAACCATGCTCTCATAGCCTCTGGCCTCCACGGCCTTGCAGAAGGCCACGGCGCATTTGGTGAGCATCCGGTCGGAGAGCCCGTCGGTGCGGGGGTTCAGGCTGCTGGAATAAGGCTCCCAGTCAAAAACAATGGGATAGGTGATGGGATAAGCACTGAGAATATCCATGCAGAACTGGGCCTCTTCCTCGGCCTCCTTCTCGTTGATGGCCTGGGAGAAGAAGTAAACGCCCACCTCGATGCCGTTGGCCAAGGCCTCCCGAATGTTTTTGTCAAAGTAGTTGTCCTTGACGATGGCCCCGGTGCTGTATCCCCGGTAGCCCAGACGGAGCATGGCAAAGTCCACGCCGGCCTGCTTCACTTGGGCCCAGTCGATGGACCCCTGATACCGGGAAACGTCGATGCCGATTTTGCAGGAATACTCGTCGCTGTCATAGGTGAGAAAGCCGTTTTCATTCACCTGGAAGAGGGAGGAGTCGTAGGACCGCTTGGGCATTTCCTCCACCACGTAGACTTTCTTGCCGTTAAAATAGAAATAATCTCCGCTGGGGGTGTCGGGCTCGTCGGGGTCTTCCGGGATGTCGGGGGGATTGTCGGGGTCCTCCGGCTTCTGGGACGCCTGATAATCATAGACCCGGCAGATCACAGCGCTGATCTCCGCCCGGGTGATGCTGTTTTGAGGGTAGAAGAAGGACTTACCATCCACCTGCGTGCCCTGGAAGATCCCATGGTCAGAGAGGATCAGGGCGGACAGGTCGCTGGTGTCCGCGAAGGGGGAGGGAGACTGATTGGTGCGCTCCAGCCCCAGGATGTTGACGATGAGCTCGGCAATTTGCAGGCGGCTGATGGTGTCGTTGAGCCCCAAGCTCATGCCGGAGGGAAGAAACCCCTTGCTCTGGGCCAACTGGTAATAGCCGCTGGCCCAGTGGGAGGCGGTGGGCGCCTGCTCTTTGTAGCCGGCGGCCATGAGGATGAGTTTCAAGGCCTCCCCCAGCTTTACCTTTCCCTGGGGAGAGAAGGTAGTGGGCGTGGTGCCGTTTACAATCCCCTTGTCATGGAGATCCTTGACGTAGGAATAGTACCAGGCGTCACTTTTGACATCGGTAAAAGGGAGCGCTCCGGCGGCGGAGGCGGGGACGGCCAGGGAGAAGGTCAGGGCCGCCAGCAGAAGGAGGGAAAGGAGTCTCTGTTTCATTGGAAAAATACCTCATTTGTTTCTAATACTAATTTCAAATGAAATTCTTTCATTTGAAACACGCACGCTGCGCGTGCTGGCGGTGCTTCGCACCGCCCCGTCTCATACAAAACTCGACGCGCTTCGCGCTATAAAAAACGAAAGTTTTTTAACGAGTTTTCGTA
>JALERU010000051.1 GCA_022764045.1 Clostridiales bacterium
GTAGCACGACAGACTCTGACTCTGTTTGTGAGGGTTCGAATCCTTCTCCCGCTGCCATAGGAAAAAGCCCAGAAACCTTTGAAAATCAATGGTTTCTGGGCTTTTTGTATATCTTTTCTGGTTAGGATACACCCCTACGTAAGTGCGTTTTTTGAGCGTTTTTTAGCGTTAGTGTGTGGGAAAAGTGTGGGAAAATTACTGCTTCGCCACAGGCTTGTAGTATACCTCGTCAGCCAAGAGTTAGCTCTCATACTGGCCAGTTGTTCTCTGCTGTACTTGTACTTTGTCATGAGTAGCCTCCATCCTATGCTCACAGCTGCCGTTACAGCTTGCGCAGGGTAGACCGGACACTTTACACCAGCAGCCGCTTCCCGGCTTCACAGCAAGCCCTTGCGGCCCAGGACAGCCACTACCTCGTCCCGCTTCATAGGGCGTTCGGGGGTGGTTCCGTCCACCACGCCGGCGGCGGTGGCCCTCTGCCAGTGGCCTTCCTGCTTGCTCCAGTCGGGTTCCGCGAGAGAACCCACGTAGCGCTCGGCTTTCGACATTAGCCGGTAAGCCTGCTCGTCGGTCATCTGCTCGATCATCTGGTCAATAGTCATGTCCAGTTCCTCCTCCTTCGGTTCCTCCAGCTGCTTGGCCGGGGGCTCGATCACGAAATAATACTTCACCTGCCCCTTGAAGAGGCTATAGTCTCCCCTGGTCCGGGTGGCGCGGGTGGACGCCGGGTCATTGATGTACACCACGTTCCCGGCGATCTTCCACACCAACACAAAGTGCCCGGAGCTTGTCCAAAGCCCCTTCCCCATGCAGGCGATTACCAAGCAGCCCCGGTCCAAGGCCGCCTTGGCCTGGGCGTGGACTGGGCTGGCGGGATTGCCGTGGAGGCTTGTCCAGTTCAGCTGCCGGCAGGTCAGACCGTACCGGGCTGCCGCAGGTGGGAAATATCCGTAATAGGTCCCCTGGCGCGGGGCCTTGTAGCCGTGGGCCAGGGCCCAGGCACACTCCGTGGCCGGGGTGACGTTCTTGTCCGCCCAGGTAGCCAGGACCATGGCCATGGCCGTGGGGCCGCAGCCAGAGGCCCCGACGGTGGTCTTCTCCCCCTTGGCGGAGTAGTCCCTGGCTGCCCAGCGTGGGTCCGTCTGTAAGTAAGAAACCGGCTGCGTCATGTCTGGTCACCATCCTCTCCACGGTCCCCCTGCTCCCGCAGGGCTTCCAGGGCACGTTTTAGGAACGCCGGAAAGGGTACACCCATCAGCCCCAGGTTCTCCAGCAGGGACAGTCCTTCGTTGCCGATAAAGAAGAGAATCACCGCTGTCCGGATATACTCCGCTCCAATGGCACTGTCCAGCAGCACGCCGATCCACACCAACAGCAGGATCGCGCCCTTTTTGCAAAGCCCCTTGAAGCCCGCCTTGCTGTCCAGCGCCCCCGTAGCGCTCTTGTTGGACCGCTGCCAAACTGCTGCCACCAGCACCCCCGTCAAATAATCCGCGGCCATCAAGGCCACCAGCACCTGCATGGCGGTATCCCACCCGCCTAACCCATGGGCCACAAATGCTCCCACAGCGGACAGCGCCGCCAACACACCGTTTTTAATATATACTGCATCCATAAAAACTCCTTTCCCCGGGGTGCAAAAGCCCCGGCCTGCTCTCTTGACAAACCGGGGTGGGATGGTATAATGAACGCAGAAAGGGCGCTGTCACGACGGTTAGCCCAAAAATTGAATCAGCTTACATCTGCTGACCGTTTGGGGGCAACCAAGCGGTCAGCACGCTTTTATGGTCAGTATGTAGGCCAAAACGACCAAACATACCACGAACCGAAGGAAGTTCCTCCAAAATTCGTCCATTCAGCATCACCCCCTTTCCAGGGAGTGGCTAACCGCCATTTATGTAACAGCGCCTTTCTGGCCCCTTCCGGGGCAGCCTCAGAATACCATATCGCGCCGCGCTTTGTCAAACTTCGCCGTCCCGTCTTTGGGACGGCTTTTTATCTCTCTTCCACCAGCTTCCACCACCGGTCATCTGTCCCGGGTTCAGTGGTGTTCCCGTCAATCAGAGACTCATAAAGCGCGCCTTGGTGGCTCACCACGTCCCCGATATGATAGGCATCATGGGCCCCCGTCGGCTTGGCCCAGACGGGATGGCCACCGGGTGTCAATCCAATGGCTGTATAGAGGGCCGGAGTATCCGCCGGAAGCCAATCCGCCTGGGCGGTGTGCCCCTGGGCCACCCGGTAGAGCTGGGGATCTCCCACTGCGTTTTCCCCGTGGGCCAGAATGTCCCCCTGCTTGTACACCACGCCGGCCTGCCAGGATGGGTACACTGTCGCCACCTCCAGCGCGGCCTCATCGGTGAGGGACTGGGCCAACAGCTGGATGGCTCTCCGCAGCTGCTCCGCTGCCTGCAATCTGTTCATGGTGCTACCCCCAACAGGGTGTTGAGGATTTCTTCGGCAGAGGGTTCTGCCTCCTCCGGCGCCTCCGGGTGCGCCGCCTCATAGGCCGCCAGGGCCTCCTGGTTCGTCTCTAAGGACGTTACAGTGCCGTCTTCTACCTGGATATAGACAAAACCCTTCGCCGCAATATAGGCGCTGAGAAAGTCACCAGGGAGGGCAACCATGCCAGCGGCTTGGTTGGATACGGGGTTGCCGTGGTTTCCGGTTTCATTTGGGTACTTATTGATGTAGTACATGTTTCCCCCTTTTAGCCTATGGCAATGAAAAAGTATTTTCCTTTTCCTTTGTAACTGCCGGATTCTATCGGTGTTAAATTTAATTGAGCGTCCGTACTAGCTGCAGACCAGGAAATCGTCTTATCCGTCCATGTCAATTCAATTTTGTTATCCGATGAGCTTGAAGAAGAGTAAGAAGTAAAAGTTACGCCACAGATAAAAACAGAAATCCTGGGGGCAGAGTAGTCTCGTTCTATTATTACAAGCTTTGGCGCAAAATCAAAAGTCAAGCTATTTGGATTACTACTGCCATACGTCCCTGTTCCCACATAACTCCCCATCTCGATCCTCGCCTTATCGCCGAGAGAACCGAGGTATTCGATGGTGGTGTCTCCTACCGTTCCCTCCGTGTAGGCATTTGGGTTAGTGGAAGTGTGGAAGGTTGTATGGGTTCCGGCGGGAATAGCTACGACGGTCTGATAGCCGGTTGCTTTCACGTAATTTTGACCACCCGGCCTTGTAAAGGTGGCTGTTGGAGGGAAGAAATAGATTATATTAGCTGTTGTACTTTCAGCCCAAAATTTCCCAATCAAAGTGCTTTGAGCCTCTTCTATACTTTTAATCGCTACTGTTGTAGGAGAGTTTATGGATATACTTAAATCATCATTAACCACAACGCTATCGCCTACAATATTATTTGAAGGGCTGTTTATGTGTCCAACATTTACAGTGCTTTGTTCGTGGATTCCAGATAAACTATAACTTGGTGAACCTGTTATAGTTGTCCTCCTCCACACATGCACATTCCCAACCTCCGCCAGCACCCCAAGGGCCTTCCCAATGCTGAGCTCCCCCGTCAGCCCCATTTTCTGGGCCGGGGTGGTCACGTCCCCAATGGCACCGTCGATCTTGTCCCAGTTCTCATTGAGCATCGTCTGCACATTAAATGTATCGTTCCCGTCCACCACTGGGTCCTTTTTCAGCAAGTTCAAAAACTTCGTCCATGCCGACATCCAATTACCTCCCTCCCGCAAAGCTGCTCAGCGGCGTCTCCGCCAGTTCTGCCAGCGTCATGATTTCATGTACTTCCTTAATCAGGAGATACCTGTAAGCGTAATCCACCACGATATGAGCCGGAACCGCCTGCTCAATGGCCCGCTTCAAATCATCCACATTGGCCGGAACACCCACGTCCCCGATGAATTTCAGGGTCAGGGTCCCTGGCGCATAGCTTACAATGATCCCGCCCTCCTGCCAGGCGTCGCAGACGGCCTGCATTCCTTCCAGGGTAGGTTTTTGTGCCACGTTCCAGGCCGCCTGGATGGCCGCCCGGCGGTCTGCCAGGGACTTGGATTCATCGGAGGGCAGGCCCAGGGCCTTTTCATAGGTCTGAACTTGGGCAAGGTTCAGCTCGTCAAAATTGTCATTGTTGTAGATGGCCACGATTCTTTCCGCCAGCTGGTCCAGCTGCCCCCCGGCAGCCAGGAAGATCTCCTGGATCCAAGGGTCTTTCTGGAGCAGCCAATGAATCTGCCGCAGGGCGTACTCCTTTACCGTCATGTCAGCACCACCGTCCCCAGCACCGGCGTCTGCCGGTCGGTCAGGGCCACGTTGGTGGACTCGTTGTTGACCTTGAGGGCCCCGTGGTCCAGCACCCCTTCGGTGGCGTTGATCCGGCTGGCGATCTGGGTGTAGCTGACATAGGTGCCCCCCTTGTCAAAGGCGATCTCCCGCAGATAGGCCGTCAGATTCGCCTGGACGGCCGCAGTCACCCCGGCAAGGGTCTGTCCTTCCGCCAGGCTTACCGTGGCGCTCACGTCGATCTCCAAGGCCGTGGCGGACGTAACGGTACAGGCTGCTCCGATAGGGGATTCTCCGTTGCCGTCGCCGTTTCCGTTTGAGTCAATGAGCTCCTGTACCTGCCGGAGCAGGGCCGCTCCTGCCGGCTCCATGTTGGCGTCTACCACACAGACCTCCACCGTGTTCGGCCCAAGGGCCTGGGGGAAGATTCGCACCCGGCCCACCCCCGGCACCGACATGGCCCAGGCGATATAGGCCTGTTGATTGCTGCCGTTGTTGGGGTTTTGGAGGTCGTCATAATAGCGGTCCCGGAACTCGTCGTCGGTCTCCGCGTCATAGCCGCCGCTGGCGGCCCCGTCGTTGGCGACAGCCCCGATCCCGGCGATGGTCACCGGCATGTAGGTAATGGTGTTCGGCCCCACGTTGCCGGAATCCCCAGCCACATAGGCCCGGACGATAAACGTGTCGCCCTGGGCGTAGGTGCCGTCAGAAATGGCGTAGAACTCCACCCCGGAGAGGGTGGAAAACAGCGCCCCCGCCAAGACCTCTCCACCGCCGCTCACCACCCGCAGGGTGGCCGTGGCATAGGTGGCGTATTTCCGCGTAAGGCCCCGGTGCTGCTTGATATAAGTGTCCAGAGCCACTCCGGCCAGATTGTCCACATCCAGGTTGGCCTCCGCCAACTCGATGTCCCCGTCCAGGGACAGGACCGCCAGGGCAAAAGCCCTGGTGAAATCATAGGCTGGAAACCCTGTTGTCTTCTGGTAGCGGTCGCTGATGGCATTCAGCATATCCTGGTGAATGTCTGTCAAATCAAGGCTCAATGTCGATCACCTCCTGCATGTCTCCGGAATCGGTCCCCAGGGTGATGGTGCATGTTATGGTCTTTCCATCGTAGGCCATGGTGCCAATTTCCCGGATGGCCGGGTTGTAAGCGGCGCTCTCCGTGAGTTGCCGCCGGAGCTCCGACAGATCAAAGCCCTTGGGGGCTTTCTGCCCGACCAGATCCTGGGCCGGCGCGCCAAAGTCCCCAGGGTAGATGGCATAGCGCCCCCGCCGGGTGCGGAGCACTTGCCGGACCCATTCCTTCACCCCTTCGGTGCCGGTCACCTCCACAGGGGAACCGGCCTCCATGAAGTAGCAGCTGTGCTCCCAATCAAAGAGGAACCCCGTCCCGATGGCTGTCTCCGATTTCGCCGAAGGTTCCTCTGCGACCGCTTGCTCTGTGTCAAATAACATTCAAATCACCCCCAGGATCAGGACTGTCTGGCTTCCGGCCCCGCCAGAGAACACATCCCCCAGCAGGGCCACCGTCAGTCCCTCGTAAAGGTCCTCGCCGCCGATGTACCCCAACTTCCGCAGTTGGCTTCCTTGGAGCATCACTTCTCCCTTGTGGCAGGAGACGATCAGCGGCCCGGAGAGGGTTACCTTCCCAGTCTCCGGGTCCACATGCCGGGTGGGGGAGATCACGTCCCCTGCAAACCAGGCCGGGCTGCTGGGCGTCTGTCCGGCTTTGAGCTGCCGCGCAATCTGGTGTTCCCAAGCCATCAATCCGCCCTCCTTAGCGTCATATTCATCCTGTGGGGCGGCCCCAGCGTGTGGGTCACTGCCACCACCCAAAACTCCCCTTGGATCTCTGCCAGATCTACCCTGAGCCGCACCCCGGCCACCACCCGGTCGCTGCCATAGGTGGTCACTGAGAAGGTCTCCGTCACCCTGTTCTTGCTGCGTAGGGTGCTCTTGGCCTTGGCGGCGGCAGTCACCGTGTCCTGGTCGGAGAAGGTCTCCAAGGCCTGTCGCTTGCCATACCGCCGGATCGAGGACTCGTCCTGGGCCGTAGCCTGGACACTGACGCTGTCGTCGGCCTCGCTGTACACGGTGACATGGTTCCGCAGGTCCCCAATGTCCCAGCTCACCTGGGGGTTGCCGGCCTCGTCCATGATGTCAAAAGAGGCCAGGTTCGCGGCCTGCTTGTGCCAGCCCTGAATGACCTCGTCTCCAAAGCTGCGGACCACCATCGTATCCGCCGCCATGCGGATGAAGTAGTTCACCCCATTTTCCGCCGTCACCGTTGCCAGGATGTTCTGGGCGATGGTGGCGGTGTTGCTCTTCTCAATGGTATACACTGAGCTGACCAGGTTGGGGCAGGAAACGTTCTTGATCCCCACCTTGGCAGCCAGCTGGGAAAGGGCCGTCTTGGCCGGGACATTGTTGAACTGGATGATCACATCGTTGGTGGTCAGCAGCCGCCCACTGTCCCAGCAGGTCACCGACATGGCCTCCTGGTAAGACCCGCTGATAGACTGGATCTGCCCCGAAAAAACACATTCGTTGCTCCCCGTGTTCACCACCGAGACAAAGTCCCCGCAGGCCAGCGCCAAGGGCGGGTAATAGGTCTCCCCGGTGGCCTGTAAGACCTGGAAGCCCAGCTCCAGGCACAGGCTGTCGGAATCATCGGTCAGGGTGATATCCCCAACCCGATCTGTAATATCCCGCACCGTACCGGCCTCATAGGACTGCCAGCGCAGGACGTAGGCGTCCGGGTTCTTGTAGGGGCTGTCGGCAGGGTACACCGTGTATACCTTCTCCGTCTGGGGAATGTGGATCACCGCGTCTGCCTGGGTTTCATTTTCTGTTTCCGCAGAAACGGAACTGGAGACTGCCGCCCCTGCTCCGGTGGGTTTAACCCCGCCGTTCCATCCCCACCCCTGCCAGGCGTAGCCACACCCGATGATGGCGGAGATGCTCATCTGTTTCACGGTGCCAAAAGCGTGAATTACTTGGTTGTTCCCGATGTACAGGCCAACGTGGCCGAACTGGGGGGCCGTGGGGCTATCAAAGTAAACCGCAGCCCCAACGGGGATATTGGTCTTGCTGGCGCTCACCCGCCAAAGGCTTCTGGCGACCTTGGCGCTGCTGGCGGAGCGACGGGGCATCCCTGCGCCGTAGGCGTAGCAATCCGCCACGAAGGCCTGGCACTTCCCCTTATACATGGTGGCCCCCAGCTTTCTCCTGGCCCAGGCCACCGCTTTCTCTACTTGCGTCGCCACGATCTCACCTCAGTTCTCATAGGGGGACGGCAGGCTGAAATTCCACCGTGTCCCGCCCCGGTAGGCGTTGCGGAAATAGTTGTGCTTGCCGTCGCCGGCATACCACAGGTAATCCTTTGGAAGCACCCGCCCCACGTTGGTCTGGCCAGCCTTCTCCCGGCTCCACCGGTCCAGCACATCGGTGGCCAGGGCCACCAGGCTGTAACCGTAGTCGCTGGTGGTGGGGGCAGAGGCCCGATAGGCGAACTGGTTGGGGGCGGTGATCACCGCCGCAATGGACGCCTTGAACTTGGCGTCCACCCGGTTCAGGATGGTCCAGCCGATGCAGGCGATTTCCGTTTTGCTCTTGATCCCCCGGGCCTCCAAATACATCACCCGGGCCATCATGGTGGCGTCGGTGGCGGTGTACTGTTTGGTAAAGCCGTCCCCCGCGCTGGCCTGCTGTTGGGAAGAGGTCTGAACCTTCTCCCCGGCGCTGCCGGCCTGGGCGGAGAGGCTCTCCACCACGGGGGTGTTGGCGAAGCGATACTCCCGAAAGGACAGGGTATATGCGATATCCCCGGCCTGATCCAGGCCGTATGCAAAGGACTCCACAGAGACCGGCAGGTTAAAGATCTCCTGCCCCGCGTTGTCCAAGTGGATGGCCCGGAACGGGATCTGCCGCAGCCGGACGGCCTCTATGGTCCGAACATAAGACCAGCCATCCGCCGAAGACCCCGGACGCATCCACGGGTAGCGATGCAGAGGGAAGATGCTGGTCAGCTCAAAGGCGGCCAACTTCATGGTCCCCAGGGCCTGGAGCTCATGGTTGACCCCGTCAAAGGTCGTGTTGTCCTGGTCCCTGGCCAGGGAGATCCCGCCGTTGGGAACCACGGGGAAGGTCATAATTCCCTCGTTGTTGTTGTAGCTGAGTATAAAGTCCATCGTTTGCCTCGCAGAGTTTCCTGCCCAGCAGGAAAACAAAATCCAATCCGAACATTCCACGGACATGGGCCGGGGAATGTTCTCTTCTCGCCTGGCGCAGTATGCGGCGATAGCCGTGCGCGGAGCCAGGTGCCGGGAGGGGTTTCAAAAGGGGAACCATGGTCCGGCCCGAAGGGCGGCCATGGTGCCTCTTTTCCCCTATACCACCCCCTGGGCTTCCAGGATCTTCTTCGCGATATAAGCGCCGGTCTGCTCCATGTAGGCCCTGTTGCCGATGACGTTCCCCTGCACGGTGAGATTGACCACCACAGAGGTCCCGCCCTGGGTTTTCTCTGCCACATCGTGGGGAATGATCCTGGTGCCGTTAGGCAGGTCCACGATCTCTCCCCGGCCTCCCTCGTTGATCCGGGTCAGGCCGCCCTGGAAGTAGGGGGTGCCAGTGGCCTTGCCGCCGTAGGTGGATAAGGTTGGCTGCTGTCCTCCCTTACCAAATCCCAAGCTGCTTAACCCATCTTTGATACGGCCGATTAAGTCGATGAGAGGCTGTAGGAACGCTTTGATTTTCTTTACAATGCTGGAGACCTTGTCGCGGATCGCCTGAAATGCGCTGACAAACTTGTCTTTCAGCGTAATGACTGCATTCCACAGGGCTTGGGCCTTGGCCTTGATGGTATCCCAGTTTTTGTAAAGCAGAACGCCGACGGCGATCACTGCGCCGATGGCGATGACGATAATGGCCAGCGGACCGGACGAAACCAGTTTCAGAATCCCGCCCATACCGGACACGGCCGCTCTGGCTTGCCCGATGGTCTCCCGCATTGTGTTGAAGGTTTTGATCGCAGCGCTCACTTTGGTCGCCACATCCGCCACAACTGAGATACTGGAAATGGCCGCTGTGACCCCCAGGATGGCTGGGATCAGTGTGTCGGCATGCTTCACGGCAAACCCGAGGATCGGGCTGATGACGCCCCAGGCGGTGCTCACCCCGTCCTTGATGCCGTTAATCCTTGCCTTGATTTCCTCCGAGTGGTCCGAGATATATTGCATGGCGGCCAGGATCTTAGGTTCCACCTTATCAATCAGATTCAGTGCTGCCGTCTGGAGCCCCGGGATGTACTGGGCGGCAAACCCGAAGATCTCCGCTTTCAGGTGCATCAGCTTTCCGCCGATTTCGTCCTGGGCCCGGCCAAGTAGGTTGGTTGCCACCGCGATCTTGCCGGCGTCGGTCTGGGCCAGGGCCTCATTGACCCCGCCCACATTCTGTTTCAGCACTTCAGCCAGCGTCGCCGCCCTTTGTTCTTCTGTCCCGGTCTTCAGGATTTTCTCCTGATATTCATCCATGATGATGCCTGCCCGGGACAGGGCGCTGGTCTGGCCGCTCATCACCTTGCCGATCAGATTGCCGATGGTAACAGCGTCGCTCTGGGTTGCGTTGAGGCCCTTTTGCTGGGCGACCAGATCCGCCATACCAGGGGCCAGCTTTGCCAGGGATTCCTCTGTCAGCTGGAAGGTGGCCAGCTGCTGGAGGCCCGCTACCGTGACGTCTCCGGCCACCGCACCGGTTTCCTCCATCTTATCGGTCAGGGCCACCAGGTTGTCCTTGGCCTTGGCCGCCGCATCTGCCCCCTTAGAGACAATGCTTGGGACGTTTTTTAGAACGGCTTCCAGCTTCGTCTCAGCCTCGGCAGCAGCGTTGAAGCCCTCAATGGCGCTTTCAGTAAAGAATTTTATCCCTGCCACAGACAGCAGCCCTCCCAGCCCTGTCAGGGCCGCGCCAAACTTGGCCACATGAGCGACCCCGCCCAGGAAACCCGTGCGGACCTTCCGGGAAAATCCCATCACCTCGCTGGAGCACTTGGCCAGGGCTTTCTGCTGCTCCTTGGTGATCGTCCCGGCCTTGACCATGGGGGCGGTGAACTTGTCCTGGAGCTTCAGGAGGATATTAACGTTTTTGTTGGCCATTCGTTAACACCTCCGCGATATAGTCCAGCTCCAGCGCCCAGGCCGCCCGCAGGAAGGCCCATTCCAGCGGCGGCATGTTCACCAGGCTCTCCAGGCTCTGCCCCTTGCTCACATAGTGGGCGATGGCGGACAGATCACCGTCGCCCCGGATCAGTTTTTTAAGTCTTCCTCCAGATTCACTCCGTAGAACTTGGAGATCTCCGTGACGAGGATGTTCATGTCCCCCAGGTTTTCGTTCAGAACCTTCCCCACGATCTCCGTGGGCTCCCGACATGCATAGGCTTCCTGGAGCTGAGGATTTCTCAGGATCGGGCAGCAGGCGTAGATCAGTTCATACTGTGCGTCCAACAGCCGGTCGGGGGCGTCGGCGTCGAGCTGTCCCGTAAGCCCCATATACCG
Source organism: Clostridiales bacterium (assembly GCA_022764045.1). Classification (GTDB taxonomy): domain Bacteria; phylum Bacillota; class Clostridia; order Oscillospirales; family Oscillospiraceae; genus Evtepia. The sequence goes on from JALERU010000051.1 coordinate 10,814, forward strand.
GGCCAAGGGGATTCTCTGGATCTCCAGTTCGCCCCCCAGTCCAGGGAGATAGACCAGCGCCGTCTGCTGCGTCTTCTGGCCTTCCTTCTTTGCCAGAAGGTCTTCCAATGTCATCTGTGCCATTTTGATCCTCCTCACTCCACCAGATCCAAGAACTCAAAGGACCCCGCAGTGAAGGGGACCTCCTCCTCGGTCAGGGTGGCATTTTCAAACTTCGAAAGGGTGATCTCATCCAACAGCACGTCGGAGAGCATCACACGCTCTGCGCCGTAGGCGGTGGGGTCGTCCAGGGCGGCCACAATAGACATGTCCGGCAGCTCCCCGGTCATGATGGCGTCCTTGTACTTCCGCACAATAAAAGAATCGTACTTGTGCAAGACCATCGTTCCGGCGATGGCATAGCCCATATACCGCTTCTTGGTTGCATAGTCCCCATTGACATTCATGTCCTCATAGGTAATGGAGGCCTTCGCCTCGAAGCTCTTCACGTTGGCCAGCTTCTCCCCGTCGACCCAGCACTTCCCGTGGGTGCCGCGAAACACCTTGTTATGACCAAATTTCTGCATATCGCTCCCCCTCTCAGCCCATGGTGAAGATCATGTTCAAATCTTCCATAGCATCCAGAATGTGGGCCCGGGCCGACACAAAGACCTGGCTGCGGAAGGTTTTCTTCTTCACCTGGGAATCGCTGAGGGCTGCCGTAGAGGTCCCGGCGGCCTCCCAAGCCGCCCGCATGGCGGCCACGTTCACCTCGGCGGTGATCTCCTCGTCGCTGGCGATCACGTCCTCATCCGCCAGGGTCTTGAGATAAGTCAGGATATCCGCCACAAACAGGGCCTGGTTGTCCGCCGTGTTTTTCTTCTTTCCCAAGTAATAGGCCTTAAAGGTGCGGATGATATCCTCCTGAATCAGGTCCATGGCCTCTACCACGGCGATCTTCTTCATATCCTCGGTGTCGTCCCCGGTGACGGTCTGGAGGGTGTTCACCCCCCGGGCGATCCGAATCACGCCGTCATCTTCAAACAGGCACAGGCTGCCCTTGTCAATGGCGGTGTCGATGTCCTCCACCGGCTCTGCGCTGGCCAGGTCATCCAGCGCCGCGTAGGTCACGCTGGAATCCATGGGGCAGGCTGCCAGCACCCCGGCCAGCCGGGGGAGGTACTCTGCCATGTTGATTGCCGCCGACGCCCCGGCCAGGGTAACCTTGGTGTTCGCCACGCTGACAATGTGCATATCATCCGCGCTGGCCTGGGCGGCCACCAGGGCCTTGGCCTTTCGGATTCGCTTGGGGGTGTTGATCCCCTTAACATAGTCCGCCAGCCCCGCCTGGAACCCGGCGGGCACCGCGCAGACCCAGTGATAGGCCAGCTTGTCCAGGATCGCCTGGGCGTCTGCCATGGTGCCGTCCGCCCCCACCCGAACCACAACGACCCGGTAGGGGCCGGCTGCAAAGGCCCGGGACAGGATCGTGTAATTTGCCTCGGTAAACTCTGCTTTGTCCACCTCTTCCAGCGTGGTGTAGCCCTTGCTGGACCAGGTGGCGGTGGCGTCCTGGAGGATCACCGCCAGGATACCCCGGGCAGACCGGGTGGTGGCCGTTGTGGCAAGTTTCTTAAACTCGACTGTAATGGTCGGTAAGCCCATTTCCTCATTCCTTTCCGTTCAAATTCAAAAGTTCCATGGTCTCAGCATCGGCGTCTGCATCGGGGAGAAGTTGGAAGTTCTCCACCGAGAAAGAGGTGATGAGGATCATTTCGTCCCGCCGGAGTTCAAAGTCCACCTCTTCCGGGTAAAGGGCGAAAGATTCTTCCACCGGGAGGGGATGCTCCAGCGCCTCGGTGAGCTTCGCCTGGTATTCCAGCAGTTCCAAATACCCCCTGCGGGTTCGCTGGGCAAACCGGATGATCTCCACGGTGAAGCTGTCGTGCCGCAGCCCGCCCTCCACCGCCGTGTTCAGCAGCGTGGGCTGCACGTAGGTACAGGGCCGGGTGAAGCCCTCGGTGATGTCCTTGGTGGTGGGCGGCTCGCCAAAGAGATGCTCCACCAGCGCAGACACCGCGCGAATGGTGTCAATGATCGTGATCACAGTTCAAACCCCTCCTTGATCAGCTCGTCCACAAAGGCCTCCGCATCTTTGGGGAATTCCTGCTTCAACACCTTGGTGGCCTCCGCTGCGGGGTGCCTGCCCGAGACAAATCGTTCCGTTTTCTTCCCGTTCACCCAGAGCACGTGCCCGTGCTCGATCAGATGCGCGTGATGTGCTTTGTTGTAGACGCGGATCTGAAAATCGCCATCGTGCTTTTGGATCCCGCTCCGGCGGATGCTCTTGAGCAGTTTCTCTGTCTTCTTCTTGGTGACGGTTTTGGTCTGCTTCCGGAGTTCTCGCCGGCCTTTATTCCCCTCGGCTTTTAGGAATTTCTTCGCCTGGTCTGGGTAAACCTCCTCGGCGGTCCGATACATCTCCTTCACCAGATCACTCAGGTCCGAGAACTCCATTCCGGAATCAACTGCCATTGGCTCTCACCTCACAGAACAGCTCCAGGGTCTCATGCCGCAAATAGGGGTCCAGAATGTACAGAATCTCATAGGCATCCCCGCCGATCTCCAGCCACATGTCCGGGGTGATGCCCCGGCGGTAACGGATGGTCACCTTGTGGGTGGTCCGGGACAGCTGGGTCTCCGCCGGACGCCCGGTGAGCAGGCTGCCGGTCTGGGGCGTCACCCCGCACCACACCTGAGCCACCGTCTCTTCGGCGGCGGGATACTGGCCCAGGGCGTCCTTTTCCGCCCCCTGGGCCAGACGTTTGATCACGCACCGCTGGCGCAGATCAGAGGCCAGGTTCACGCGGTAGGCCATGACTCCACCTCCACGATCCGTGCCGCCTCTGCCCGGAGCTTCAACTGGACAATGGCGTTCTGGATGCCCGGGATGGCTGCCACAGCGCCGCTCTCAGTAGTGCCCCGGTGGTCATAGTAATGAAGGGTCAGAGCCTTCACCGCCAACAGGTAGAGAGGGTTATCCCCCTCAGGCTCATTCACGCCGGCCCCGCTCAGATATTCCTTCGCCGCGTCGACCAGGGAGAGAAGGAGATCGTCCTCCTCATCCCCGTCCACCCGGCAGTAGCCCTTGACGGCCTCCAGATCAATGACCATCACTCAGCCCCCGGCCATGGTGGCCACGATGAAGCCATCATTGACGATCAAATTGCCGCCGATGAACACATCCCCCAGGATGGCGTTCATACGCTCCACAGCCTTGACACTTTCGTCAATGCGGATGGAGTAGGGGCCGAACAGGCCCAGCTCATAGTTCATAGGATCACCATAGAGCATGGCGCCGGACGAGCCACCCCCGCCGCTCAGGGCGGTCAGCGCGGAGCCGATGGTATAGGGGACGATCAGGCCGCCGTCGAGGATGCGCCCAGTGTTGGCGTTGGCGGGGTCGGGGACAATCTCATAGTAACGGTCCCCGTCGGAATTACGCAGGCTGCCAATGGCCTGGAGGTCCGCTTTGTTCAGGAACAGGCGGGCGTTGCCGCCAACCTCCTCGTCGCTGCCATAGGCATACACGATGGCGTCCAGGAAACCGGCCGAGATCGAACTCACCGTCACCGTCTTAAACAGGGCGTTGCCGCCCACGTCCTTGGCGGTTCTGATGCCAAACATATCCGGGGTGGCCTGGCCGTCGCCGTTGTAGATGAGGGAGGCCACTTTCCGGCGCAGGGAGCGCATGGCCAGGGAACGGATCTTCTCCTCATAGGCAACCGGGGTCAGGCGGGAGAGGTTCCGGTCCACAAAGCTGGTCACATTGGCCTCATAGGGAGAGATCTTCGCGGCGCTGAAGGTGGGGTCGGACACCGTCCGGGCGGTGCCCGCCAGGGTGGCAACCTTCCCAACCTGGGCTTCCATCTCCGCCGTCAGGATGGGCTCCAGGATGGCCTGGCAGCCGGTGAGGTCCTGGACGTAGACCTGGTCCACGATGCTGGACACAGGGCCGATGGTTTCGCGGATGGTGGTCCCGACCCGGGTGGGCTCTGCCAGCGTGCCGGTAGCCAGGGTGGTGCTGCCCATCACCCGCAGGCCCAGAGCCTTACCCACCTCTTCGGCGGAAAAGGTGATTCGGCCGCCCTTTTTCAAGGTCTCCGCCCGGTCCTCGGCTTTCTCCTGCTCCTCCCGGCCCATGGGGGGCTTACCCTGGCCGGCGAACTTGTCTTCCTGGACCATCAGGGCCTGATAGCCTTCGATCTCAGGATTCAGGGCGGCGGCCTGAGCCGTGAGGTTCTTGCCCTCGTCCACATCGCCGACGGAGAAGGCGTCGTCCGCCTTCTGGATCAGCTCCGCCCGGCGGCTCATGGCGTCCATATACTTCTGTCTTGTGGTCTCTTTCATTGTAGGCCTCCAAAAAATCTGATTTTTTCCAGCTCCAGCTTGGCCTTGGCCTCTTGGAGCTCGGTTTCGTCTTTGGGCTCTTCTCCGATCCCACCCCGGGCCGGGGCTTTCCCTTGGGCTACCAGCCGGGCATATTCCTGCCGCAGGACCGCCGGGCTGGCATGGCCTGCCGCCATCGCCCGGATGCCGTGGCAGACGCCGCCGGCACAGTTCAGGATGGCAGCGGGGTCAATTTCGTCCTCGCCGAGAATCCCATCCACCAGCCCAAGGCCCTTTGCCTCCGGGGCGGTCATCCATGCGGATGTTTTCATCAGCCGCCTCAGCTCGTCCCGGCTGGACCGAGGGCCGCATTTCAGGGTGTAGGCGTTCAAGATGGAATCTGTTACGGAATCCAGGAGCCCGATGCTGTCCTGGTGGTCGTAGCGGTCCCCCTCCGTCGTCACAGACGGCAGATGGATCATCACCTGGGCCACCGGGGAGGCCACCACCTCCTGGCAGCCAAGCATAACTACCGTAGCCGCCGACGCCGCCAGAGACTGAATCTCCGCCACCGTCTTGCGTTGAGCCCTCTGGAGGACGGAGTACATTTCAAAGCCGGCAAAGACCGAGCCGCCGCCGGAGTTGATCTCCAGCACCAGTTCTTCCCCCTCCGGGGCCTCCTCCAGGGCCTCCCGCACGGTCTGCGGGGAGAAGGCCGGGACCTCAAAAAACTGATAGAGCCAGAGGTCCTGATCGCTTACCACTTCACCGTTTAACTGCTTCCTCATTGTCCACCTCCATTTCGTTTTCTGCTCAATTCCTTCCAGTCCTCTAAGGGGACGTAATTCAGGGATGCCTTCCGGCTGTCCCCGCCGGGAACGTCGGGGAGATCCTCATGGAGCAGCACATCGTTGACGCTGTACGCGCCGATCTCCGTCATGGTCCGGTACCAGTTGGCCCGGCTGGCAAAGTCTCCCCGCAGCTCCACCAGCATGTTCATGTGGAGTTCCAGCCCGGTCCGCCGCTGGGCGGGCATCAGGAGTTTCCAGGTCTGTTCCTGCTCATACTGGGTGATGATGGGCTGGAGAGTCCCCACCACGTATTCAATGGCGTTCTGCTCGTTGGAGCTGTAGCTCTGCTTGCCGGCGTTGACCTTATAGGCCGGAACCCCGAAGAAGTTGCAGATGTCGATGACCGTCACGTCGTGGTTCTCCACATACTGGGCGTCTGCCATCGTCGCTGAGATCGGGGTGTATTTCAGGCCATGGTCCAGGATGGCGATCTTGTAGGCATTGTCCGGCCCCGCATGGGTTTTCTTCCACTCCTCCCTCAAGGCATCCTTCCGGGTCATGTCGGTGTTCTTGCCGGACCTGTCCTTGACATAGCCCCCGAGGTCGGTTTCTGTACTCAGCACGCCCAGAGGTTGCCCGCCGTTGGCGTAATAGCTGCCTTGATACTGTTGGGCGTCCAACCCCGCCCCGATCACCTGGGCGGCCCGCTGGAGGACCGAGATGCAGTGCAGCCCGTCCCGGGTGTACCCCTTGTAGTGGAGCACGTCCTCCGACGCCAGCCGCATCTGTCCGCCGCTGTAGGGGTGGGTCACGTCGTACCACACCTTTCCGCTGGTGTCCTGCCAGGGGCTCACCAGCTCCGCCGGAATGGGGATGAGCTCCACCGGCTCCATGGAGAGGGGGTCCCGGATGATCCAGTCATAGGCGCTGCCTTTGGTGAGCCGGTTGACCTCCAGCATTTTCCGCCGGATGAAGGGAGTCATGGCCTCATTGGGCCGCAGGTTCAGCAGATCCAGCACCGGCGGAAAGACCCGCTCCCGGGTGGAGGAGACCATGGCGTAGGAGGGCATCTTCCCCACCGAGTCCGAGATCACCTCCAGGCACCGGTTCACCGCCGCCAGTTTCATGGCAGCCGTCTCCCCGGACTGGACCGTCACGCCGGACAAACCAACGGACTGGAAGGTAGTGGCATTGACCACGCCGCGCCCGCCTTTCCAGCGGGTCCGGCTGGTCAGCTTGTCCAGAATCATCTGCCGTCACCTTCTTTCTGGCCGGGGCTTATCACAAGGGAGAGCACGATCATCTCCGCCCCTGCCACCCCGACAGCCAGCAAGACATGTCCCGCCATGGCGATCCCCACCACAATGGCCGCCAGGCCCAGGAGGAAGATCACATCCGCCAAAAGGCTCAGAATAAACCGTTTCCGTCTCATCGCGTTCCTTTCCGTGCCCAGTCTGGACACTTTCCACTTCGGCCCTCTCCCGGGTGCCGGAACAAGCCCGGCCCCAGGTTAAGGAGGAATTTCATGGGGGTGGGTGCCGTAAACCACCCGGGAGAAGGCCGAATCAAAGGGTAAACTCGCCGCTGCCGATGGCATCGGACAGGTCGTGGGTTTCCCGCCGGACCAGGGCCCGAGCCAGGGCGTTCATAACCGCCGCTACGGGGTCAATCCGCTCAGTGTCGTCCTTGTGCTTTTTGGAGAGTTTGATGTCTCCATAGTTGTTCTGGATCTCCACCCCATTGGCCAGGCACCACAGCAGGAGAGGGGATTCCTCCAACACAACCAGCCCCTGGAGCAGCAGCTCCCGGAAGGACTTCACCGCCAGGTTCTGGCCGGCGCAGGTCTGGGAGATCTCCACGCAAAAGTCCTCGTTGTTCCGCTCGTCGCATAGGCGGATGGCCAGGTCCGTGGCGTTGTGGCCGTCGTAGTCCACTTCCACAACCTCCCATCCGTGTTCTCGTTCTCCTTCGCAGATCCAGTTATCCACATAGCTGTTGTCCGTCACATCGCCGGGGGTGAGGGTGCAATACCCGTCCTTCGCCCAGGCGATGTAGGGGACCCGGTCACTCTTCTCATGCCGCTGGGCCCCATTCTCCGGCATGAACCCGTGAGCCTTAATGGCCACCCGGCCATCCTCTAGCAGGAACACCGCCGCCACCCCGGACAGGTCGATCCGCTTCCCAAGGTCGAAGCCGCACCAACAGGCCAAGCCGTCGGTCAGCTCCGCGAACGCCGCCCGGGAGACCATGGCTTTCCTGGCCAGCGCCATACAGTGCTCGTCCAGGTACCGGTTCACGCTGCCGGTCTGCCACTGGCACATACGGCGGGTGAGGAACATGCGGATCTTGTGGGGATCATTGGAGCCATAGGCCGCCGTGTACTCCGTCTCGATCTGCTCCAGCAGATACTTGCTGTACTCGTTGGGATCACGCAGACAGGGGTTCGCCCAGGGCCATAGGGCCTTGTTGTGGGGGCCTTCCCCTGGCGGCAGCTCCCGGATCATCACAAAGTAGGTCTCGTCTACCTGTTCTCGATCCAGAATCCGCTTGGCGTAGGTCTCTTCCACAAAGCAAGGCTTCCTCTGGGCGTTGTCCCCGGCGGTGGTGATCACATCCAGCAAAGCCTGTGGACGTTTCCCGAAGGAGTTCAGCCCAATGTCGTAAATATCGGATGTGAGGTGGGCGTGGTACTCATCCACCACAAAGTAGCTGGGCGCGCCCGAGTCCTTGTTCTTGGTTTCCTTGGATAGGGCCCGCATGTACCCGCCCCGGGTCCGGTGGACCACCGGGTTGGACCGGGGGATCATGAGCCGCTTGGCGATGTTCGGGCTGGCCTGGGCGATCTTCTTAGCGTCCCCAAAGACCCGCATGGCCTGGGGCCGGTCCACGGCGGCGCACTCCACCTCGGGCTCCATCTCAAAGGACGCCAGCTCCGGCTGATAGGGCGGGTACATGCAGTCCCCGCACATATGGTACAGGGCCTGCCCGGACTTCTCCGTGGATTTGAAGTTCCCACGGGCCCGTTTGTTGTAGGTCCGATTAAACCGCCGGGCGCCGGTATCCTTGTGGACCCACCCGTAGGTACAGCCCAGGTCAAACACCTGCCAGGGCTGGAGCCGGATGGGCTCTCTGCTCTCCACCCCCCGCACCTGGATGCACTGGCCGAACCACCGGATGATCCGGTCCGCCCGGGTGGTGTCGAACACATAGGGGAACTCGTTTGTCCCCTGGCGCTTGAGGTCGTCCAGGTGCCGTTGACAGGCCTTGATCTCATATGGCCCGCACAGGTCGCGGAGCCTCCCCTGGGTCACCTGCTTGGCGTAGACGCTGGCAGGGTGGTGGAGACCGCTCTGCCGCCTGACCGCCATCTCAGTCTCCGTAGAGGTCATCGTCCGGGGCCTGCTCCACCTGCTCCGCCCGCTTCCGGGCCAGCCGCACCCGGGCCTCCGGGGTCATTCCCAGCTTGTCGGCGAAGGAAAGCAGGGTCTTTTCCTGGCCTTGGAGTTTTGCCATAAGGCTGTCCAGTTTGTTGGTCAGATCCAACCGCTCGGCAGAGGTCAGCGCCGCCTCCATCTCCTCCACAAGGGAATGACAAAGAGCATTGAGAGAGTCCCTCCGGGAGAGGGAAGAACAGTAGACCGCCAGCATCTCCCCATCCAGATCATCCAGGATCGCCAGCCCCTCCATCCGCGCCAGGATGGACTTCCAATAGCGCTTGGCCGCTGGGTCCTTGTTCAGGGACCGGGGCATCTTGAGTTTTGCCACCCGATCCGGCAGGATCTCTGCCTCCGCCGCCTGACGGGCCTGGCGTTCCTCCTTGGTCAGGTGCTTTTCCAGGTTTTCACTTCGCTTCACGTTGGCCGGCATGGCCGGGCCTCCTTTCCAATCCCCCATGGGGGAATTTTTTTCGCAAAAGAGTAAGCAGCGGGGTCTGTTGGGCGACCCCCAAAACTTTTTCGACCCGGGGGAGGGTGATGGCGGCTTCGCCGCTGCGCGTGTGTGGGCTTGCCTGCGCGCCTGCGCTGGCCCACGCGCCCCGGCGCGGACGTAGCTTCCCAGGGGAAACACCCGTCAAAATCGCCCGGCCTTACGCCGCTCTTCTGCCTGCTCCCTGGCAGTCTTCTGGTCGTGGTGGAACTTGCACAGGCTCTGGTGGTTGGCCGGGCTGACGAACAGCGCCCAGTCCCCCCGGAAGGGGACCACATGATCCACCACCGTGGCCCGGGTCCGCCACCCCTTGGACGCGCACACCCGGCAGAAGGGCTCCCGCATCAGCTGGGCCGGCCGCAGGTCTTGGACCCAGATGGCCTTGGAGTACCAGCCATGCCAGGCTGCGCTCTCCTTCCGCTGGGCCTGCCTTGGCGCTGGCTTATGCTTCGGGCACCAGCCCTCCCGGGTCAGCGCCGGGCACCCAGGATGCCGGCAGGGCTTTAACGCCTTCTTCGCCATGGGCTATCACCTCCAGGATCAAAGCAAAACAAAAAGCCCGTGCCAACGACCGACGCACTTTGCGTAGATCATTGGCACGGGCACTCATGGCACTGGCACTTGTCGATATTCACGATGGATTCTTTTCTGCATCGCTTGCAGTAGACCTGGATCTTCTCCCCCGTTGTCTCCGGGTAGATCCGCAAGACCTTGGCTCCGCCGCACACAGGGCACAAGAGCCAGCCGTCTTTCACAGTCAATATCTTACCATGTTTTTGGTTCCTGATCAATACGTTTTCCCCCTTTTCTACACCGTTGTTGAAAGCAGCACCTATATTTCAAGTATATAGAGGATCATTATTCTATTTTTGTTCTAACTTTTGGCCCGGATATAAGCGGCATACCGATACTCCCCGAAGGGGTTCCTTGCAGCCGCCTCCTCCTGCCATCCCACTCCCTTCGGCACCCGGATATCCCCACGCTTCACCCACGCCTTTTCCGGCTCCGGCAGCTGCCGGTACAGAGAGCGGGAGGCCACCCAGGTCCTGGCCCCCACCGGGAGGACCACGCCGTCGGTGCGCTCCTTGCAGAAATACCTGGCCGTCCGCCGGAAGCTGTCGTCTTGAGACAGCAGCAGAGGCTGGTCGTCTACGTTACCGCCAGGCCAGAGGAACCGGACCTCCGTCGGCGCAAAATCCCAGTCCCGCAGGACCAGGTGGATGTGATACCGATGGTCCCCATGCTTGCCCTCAATCACATAGATATAATCGAAGGCCTGTTTCCGCCACCGCCTCATGGCCCCCAGGAAGTTCCGCCAGATCCGCCGCACCTCCTGGAAGCTGGCTGGCAAATGGTCCTCGTCAAAGGTCAGACAATATACTGACGCCCGCCAACCAAAGAGGGCCAGCATCAGTTCCAACCGGTCCACCGGCGTCCGCCGGAAGGAGGAATCCCGCACCAGCCGAAGGATCTTGTTCTTCTCCCCCTGCACACTGGGCGGGTCATACCTGGACGGCGTGGGCCGCCGGTACCGGCACTCCTTCACCAGCGACCCCGCCCGCTGCCTCACGCAGATCCACGCTTGTTCCAAGGCTCCCCCTTTCTCCGGGACTTGGCCTCACACCAAGGGCAGATATATACTTTCCCGCCGGGGTCAATGCAGGAGACATTCCAACGTTCCCCACATTTCCGGCATGTCCTGTATGTACGCTCAGATTTAAGTATCATGGCCGCCTCCCGCAATCTCCCCGCCGCAGGCGGCGTAACCGGCCAGATCCACCCAACTATCCATGTGGTTTGGGTTGGCCGCGATCCTGGCCACCTTCAACAGCGCCATCATCAGCGCCACCGTTTCTGGCAGGATGCAGACGTCCGCGCCTGGAGGAACGCATTTCCGAATTACTGGTGTCCACAGCTCCGCGATCAGCCCGAAGCTATCCTCCGGGGTGCCGTAATCCTCTGCCCGCTGGCCGCAGACACACTTCTCAGCGGCTTCCAAAATTGCCTTTCTGGTCATCATTCTCCTCCTTCTATCACTCTGAACGCGGCGCGGGTGACTTGCGCCCGACGCTCTGCGGCCTTAGCTGTCTCGCGGGCGACTTGGGCCCGATGCTCCGCGGCCTTGGCTGCCTCAACGTACCATGGGCAGACCTCCCGCCATAGACTTCGCTTTCTGCCGTCCTTGTCGAAATGATAGCATTCGTCGCAGCTAAAGCACGACGTCTGCGCCTCCCCAAGGGTCACCTGCCAAGACAAGAGCTCGACGCTATTGGCTCAGGAATCACACAAACAGCTCGGGCACGGGATTAGCTCTGGCGGCGGCGTCCGATTTTTCTTACTCATTGAGTTCTCCTTTCCAGTCAAATCAAAATGGCAGGTCCTTATCCGGCCCGGTCAGTTCCTCCAGATCCTGGGCGGCCCCTTTTGATCTGGCCCTCTGCTTTGCCGCCCTTCCCACCTCGACGTAATGGGAAGATACTTTACAGGGCTTCTCAATCTCCCGGAAGGTCTGGGTCGATCCATCAAATGCCATCTCTATGTATCCGCCAGCGAACCCCTTTTTGTTTTTCGCGATCCGCAAATTTCTGGGAGAGGCTTTGTCTTCTTCGTTGGTTTTGTAGAGCAGGAAAACGGCGTCCGCATCCTGTTCAATTTGCCCGGATTCTCTGAGACTGTAAAGGCCTGGAACTTTACTCCTTGCAGCCCTATCTGGACGGGAAAGCTGGGAGAGGGCAACGACCAAAATCCCAAGGGAGACGGCCATGTTGTGAAGGTCCATAGAGACCAAGGAGACCCCGCCGAAGCGATCTCCACGTTTGACCTCCCGACCGGGATTGACGATCTGGAGGTAGTCCACATAGACCACATCATAACCCTTGGCTACGGCCACATTCCTGATATCTGCCACGGTCATCCCATTCGCGTGGATCACGTCCAGCTGACGGGACGCAAACTCCGGGCCAATGTCGATGACTTTCTGGCGCTCATCTTCCTGCAGCTTATGGGTCCGGATCCTTGTGGAGTCCACCGATGCCGCCATGGCGTGGAGACGGTCGTAGACTTCATCGGGGTTTGTCTCGAAGGAAAAATACCCGACCCTTTTGGCCGCTGTCTGCTCCCAGGCCATCTGGACGGACAGCGCCGTCTTCCCGGCGCTGGGCCGTCCGCCCAGAATCACAAAGTCTCCCAGGGAGGACAGCACCGTCTCGCTCAGTTTTGGGAATCCCCAGGGAATATACTCCGCCTTCTCATCCTGCCGGGCCAAGAATTCCAAGTGGCCTTCTTTGGCGCTCACCACGCGCAGGGCGGCCCTCTGGACCACCGCCTTGTTTGCTTCGGCCAAGAGTTCCTTCGCCTCCTCCGTGGTGTTGCATCCCGCCAGCGCCAGGCCCAATGCCTGCATCTTTGCCACCTGGGCCTGCTCTACCAGCAGATCCACATAGGCCGAGCAGTTGGCCGCTGTGGGCGTCACGTCCATGATCTGAAGCATCATCGACGTGTAATCCTCGCCGACAATGCCACGGACCGTGACCGGGTCAATGGGCCGACCCTCTTGGTGCAGCCGCTTGGCAGCGGAGAAGAGGGTCCGATACTCCCCGGTGTACTGGTCTTCCCGAGTGCGGAGGAAGACTTCCCCGGCACATCGGTCCGCGTCCAGCAGCAGGGAACCAATTACGCCCAGCTGGGCGTCCAAATGCTGGTTCTGGCCTTTTCCCTTGCTCATAGCCTATAGCTCCCCTTCGGCTCCCTCCTGGCGGAATCCGGCGGGGCCGTTTTAATCTCATCCTCCCACCGCCGGTTTTTGATCCACCGGCAGGCGTAGGGAATCCCGATCCCTCGCTGCCACTCCTCCGATTGCAGCGCCCGGGCCAAGCCCAGGGCCATCTCCTGGAGCAGGCTATCTGATGGCTTGAGTGCATCCCACTCCCGGATGGCTGCCTGCTTGTCCCGCCCGCAGGGATAGGACCCCCAGAACCGGGCGAACCGCTCCGGCTTCCAGTCCGGCGCCTTCTTGACTTCCCGCTTTTTCCGGGATCGCGTGTCCCCCGGTGGGGGGACTATAGGGGGGTTATTCTCTAAGTGATTGATTAACTTAGTATTTAATTGCGTTAGGTTTTCCGTCAACGGGTTTTCCGTCGACGGAAAACCTGACAACGGTGGCTGCTCTTCTACCGTTGTCAGGTTTTCGGACAACGGTGCTTCCTCTGCATCTTCCGCCTGCTGAGTGGACTCAAAGATTACGTATTCATTCGCGGAAAACTCTCCGTCCTCGGCATGGGTTTGCCGCCGTTTCATATACCCGGCCTCCTCAAGCTCTACCAGAGCCGCCCGGATCGCCGTCTTGCCCTCTTTGCAAATGCTGGCAAGGCCTGCGACAGTGTAATCCCATCCCTCTGGCAGACTGAGCATCTTTGACAGCAAGCCGACAGCCTTGAGGCTGAGCCGTTGGTCCTGAAGATGGTAGTTCGCCATTACGGTGTAGTTTCTCGTTTTTTCAATGCGGATAACGGCCACACCGTCACCTCCTTTCTCGGGCAATCTGGCGTCATTCTGTGGATACAAAGATATCAGATTTAAGATACAAAGCGGGGCGCGCCGCGAAGTCCGGGTTGATGACGCTGCTGCCGTACACGGTGCCATCCGCGTTGACGCCGTACGCGTAGGTGGAGTCGGAGCTCGGGGAGCTTTCTGTTGTCCACACCGTCCAGCGTGAACCGCTCACCAGGACGGACATCACATAACCGAATTTTCTTCATGACATATCCTCCTATCATCAAACTGCCCGGAGCTTAGACCGCTCCAGCGCCTGCGCTACTTCAGTGGCCAGGAACCGCGGCCGCCCGTTGATCTCAATGGGCACGATCCCATTTTCCTGGACCCACCGCTTCGCGCAGGCCCGGTTGTTCAGCCCCAGCACTTTCAGGAGATCCACCATCTGGAGGCTCATCCCAAACATCTCGATCAGCTTGTCCTCAAGCTGCTTGTTCTTCTTCACCGGCGACCGCCGCTTTTTCGCGGGGTCGCCAGCGTTTCCCTGGGGACCCCTTAACGCCCCAGGGTCACAGATTTTCACTCTCAGCACTCTCTTTCCCTCCTCTCGCAAAAGTCCGGGCATGATATGCACTTCTTGCATGCGGCGACAACCTTGTTTTGAGGGAAGGAAGTCCCGCTAAGAATGGCTCCACTATCAGGGTCATGGATAACTGGTACATACTGGATGACTGCATATTCGCACCGGAAACAATAGATCCCCGCGCATTCTGGGAGACGGGCTGCGCGCTTTTGGGCCTCGCTGTACTCAGAAAGCATAATCCTGAGCCTCTTGGCCTCGCTTTCTGTCACCCTGAGGCGAGATACAGGCACATATCCAATGAATCCCATAATCTTCTCAAACATTCGTCCTCGCCTCCTTCCGCAGCATCCCCCGGCTTTGAAGCTCCTGGAAGCTCAGGGTAACCACGTCTCTATGGACCTGCTCCCCGTTCCGGTAAACCGAGAAGGCAATGAACGGCAGCCCCGCCAGGGCGGCTAAGTAGGCGCGATAACTGGCACCCCTCATGACCCAGCGCATTTCAACGGCACCATGATCCAGGTAACGAAAATCAGTCTCTGACTTCTTCGCCAGAGGGAACTCAAACTCGACCAGGTACCTGGTCTCCCGCACCAGCTTTGTCATGCTGGTGAGGTTCGCGCAGATTTTATACATAAGGCATCCTCCTCAATACGGTTCTGGATACGCGGCATCAACGATCTTTTTCCGATCCTCCCAATCAAGATTGGGGTCCATCCGTGCACGCTCCACAATGTTGTAGGTTATTTGGGGCCCCGCCCCCTTCAGGGCTTTGATATAGTCTTGGACTGCGAAAACCTTCATAGTTCCTCCGTTCTCTGCGCGCCGGCCTTCGCCAAAAGGCCGGCGCTTTTCCTCGCGGCTCACTCGAAGCCGCCTTTCCGGCCCAGGCAAAGCAGATCGCCCCGGACCCTATGGTCACGGAGACGCTGCCGCGCTTCTGCCTCGGTCTTGGCCTGCTGTTCATAGATGGTGCTCCAGGCATCATCTGCCGCAAACCAGTAGATCCGTTCATTTCCGTTCATAAAAGAACCCCCAAAGATAACTAATTCGTCACGCGCCAGGCGGGCAAGCCTGCACGGCGGTTGCAGTCGGCGCGTTCTCCACGCCACCATTGACTGCGGCCTCCACCCCCTCGGCGAAGCCCAGGAAATATTCCTTCTTCTCCTCGGGGATGGCCTCCAGGGCCTTTGCCAAGGCCCGGCAGATCCTCTTTTCCTTCTCGGACATACCATCACCTCCTTCTTGCCTCTCTCTCCGTCCCGTGGTAGAATGGAGGCGGAAAAAGGGGGTGAACTTATTATGAAATTAAATCCTGATTGCGTTCGGGCCACCATGCTTGCAATCGAAAGCTTTTCATTTGGCGAAGAATGTCGAATGAATGAACTGATGGGAAAGCCAGAAGTTTCTGGATACTCAGAGGATGACGTGCAGTATACCTGTCTAAAGCTCTTCGAGGCAGGATATATAAAAGCACTTACCATTCATCCAATGCGTTCCCCCGAGTTAGTTACTGTCGTATCTGACTTAACATATCTTGGGCACGAATTCTTAAACACCATTCGCGCAGAAAAAAACTGGGCAAAAGTCAAATCCACAGCAAAAGCTGCCGGCGTGTTTTCTCTGAAAGGATTGCATGAAATTGGATTGCAAGTTGCCGCTGCGGCAATCACATCTGCACTTCAACAGATTCTGTAATTGCAACATGAAGCGTCAAGAAAGTTCCTTGTGCGCTTTCTTCAAGCTGATACTCTAAAACATCGTGGATCTCGTTGCCATCAACAACGATTTTCACGGTGTTTTTGTTTGTTTCGATTCTCACAGACCGTGCCATCCTCTCATCTCCTTTCTCCTGGGTTGGATATGCTATCACCTTCTTCTTGCCCCTCTCCCTATCCCGTGGTAGAATGGAGGCGGAGAAAAGGGGGGACTTAAATCACTCTTAGAAGGAGGCAACAGACTTGAAATTAGAAGACACCCTTGAGCAATACAAAAAATTGCACTGTTCGATTTCTCAAGCGTCAGAACTTACGCATCAACTGGATGCCATCCGAGCATCTCTTTTAACCCCGCAAAAATTCCTTGCTTTTTCCCCTTCGTCGCAAATATTAAATGCCGTTAACCATCTGAACAAAAGCACAATGGCTCTTACATCTCTCAGGGCTCAAACCAGCTTTTCAACTGTAATCAATGAAGCAACTAGCAATCTAACCGTATTTACCCAGTCAACCGATAAGCTCAACTCGGTTTTTTCGGCACAGAGCCAAACACTTCAATGCACTGCCGCTTTTTCTCTTGGAGTAAAGCGCTATAATGCTATTATTCAAGCGTTTTCTAAAGCTGTAACCGCATCAGAACCTTACATCCCTCCAGAAGAAGTGCACCAAGTCGAAAATGTGATTCCTGCCGTTCAGCAAAAGAAACATCGTCTATCTATTTCCGACGTTTTAGCTTTAATCAGTATCCTAGTTACCATCTATACTTCAATCATTAGCTCACGACCAAACGATCAACTTGATCGCATTATTACTCAAAATGACATCATAATTAGTCAACAAGAAGAACTGATTCCTCTGAAACAAGAAGACCTGAAGTTAATGGAGGCTCTGAACACCCTGCGTGATAGCATCAATCTGTTGACTGATGAGGTCGAGTTGCTCCAAGAGGAACTCGAAAGATCCAATAATTTGTCCGACTGTGGAGAACTGCCGGATCTCAACGATAGCCAGCAGCAAGGTACTGATTCCCAAGAGTAAGCAAACTCGCTCTACTCTTTTCACCCTCTGGCAAAGTTGCTTTCCATTGAGCGTCTGTAATTTCCCATCCTTACCCATTTCTCTCACCCCCTCTCCCTCTGCTCCAACTCCACAATATCCGCAATCCGCATCCCGAAAACAGACGCAAGACCATACACAAGCGACATGTCCATATTCTTTTGCCGTTTTCCTCTCTCAATCGCACAGTAATAACTTTCGGAAATGCCAAGTTTCTGACTGACCTCCTTCATGGTCATGCTCTTCTCAGTTCGAACATCTTTCAACCATCCTCTCATAAAACCACCGCCATACCTTTTCAATTTGTGAAGTACCATCTCTATAATAACACTACTTCTCGAAATGTCAAGATTTTTCTTGTCTTTTTGAGAAGGTATATTTACTTTTCGATTTGAAAAGTTTAAGGTATAAGAAAGAGGAGGGGTACCCATGGAAAACCGCATCCGCCAACTCCGAAAACAGCACGGAATGACCCTAAAGCAGCTGGGTGCCCAGCTGGGCCTGGCTGAGAGCACGATTTCCCAATACGAAACAGGCAAACGAAACCCAGATAATGAAACGCTATTAAAGCTGGGTGAACTTTTTCAGGTCTCTATTGATGAGATTCTTGGAAGAACCACTCTGTCAGAAGATAAAAAAAGAGCTCCAGCCAAAGGCAAGGAGCTTCCACAAGAGGCCTATCGTGAAGTTTTGGCTGATGAAGGTGTCCGCATCCTGCTGGATGCAGACGCCTCGCTGACCGACGATCAGCTGGATGAGATCGTAGAGTTCATCAAATTTAAGAGGAGAAAGGAAAATCGTTGAGACTGTATCAAGGTGTAGATTTCTTTCTGTTTTTTGAAGATTTCCCGTGTATGGGAGTCCCAGGATTCATCGGAGCAAATGCCGATGGCACCAGCAGCATCTATATCAACACCCTGTACTGCGAAAAGAAGCAGAACGAAACCCTCCGCCATGAACTTCGCCACCTGGCCCTGGGGCATCTATGGCGGGACGATATGGAGCTGCCAGATAAAGAGTGGGAAGCAGAGCAATTCTGGGCCCCTGACGTTAGGATTGCCGATGATTTTTCCTATGTTGAACTGACCAATTCCCACACAACCCAATGTGGCTGATCCTTACGTGTTACTCTGAGCTTGTAAAACAGATGGAGGTATAAAGCATGGCTACCCTCAACGATATGCTTGTCTATCTCAGGAAGCGAGAAGGCCTTTCCCAGCAAGAGCTTGCAAACAGTACAGGGCTAAAAAGGAGCGCAATCGGGATGTATGAAACCGGA
This sequence comes from Clostridiales bacterium, assembly GCA_022764045.1. Taxonomy (GTDB): domain Bacteria; phylum Bacillota; class Clostridia; order Oscillospirales; family Oscillospiraceae; genus Evtepia. Next base: position 29,024 of record JALERU010000051.1, read on the forward strand.
AAGCGTCAACCAGATTTGGAAATACTTGAAATTTTTGCAGATTTCTACAATGTGGACATGAATACACTTACCAGGCATATATCTCCTAACCCTGCGCTCTCCAATATTATGCCAATGCCAAGCACGCACAAAGTCCCCCGCCTGGGCCGGATTGCTTGCGGCTCTCCCATTCTGGCCGATCAGAATATTGAAACCTACGATGCTGTTCCAGATTACGTAACCTGCGACTTCACGCTGGTCTGCAAAGGTGACAGCATGATAAACGCCCGCATCTTCGACGGGGATATCGTTTGTATCCGGCAGCAGCCTGAGGTAGAAAGCGGCGAGATCGCCGCCGTGCTCATCGACACGGAAGAGGCGACCCTTAAGCGAGTAAAACTTTTTGAGGATCACATCTCTTTGGAACCAGAAAATCCTATGTATAAGCCCCTGGTCTTTTGGAATGAAGATATGAATCGTGTCCGTATCATCGGGAAAGCAACCCACTTCATCAGCAATGTAAGGAGGCCGTTTCTGGCACAACGAAAAGAGGGATATTTTTATGACATTGCAAGACGTCGTTGCTCGTTTTAATACTACACCGTTTCTTTTTGCTGGAGCTGGTATAACGCGAAGATATTATGGTCTTCCAGACTGGCCAGGATTGTTGAAAGAATTCGCAAATCGAATTAGCTCAGATCGCTTTGCATATAATGCCTACGAAAACGCTGCCAAGGTAAGCGGATATACTCAGGGGTTGTTACCTAAAGTAGCTACTTTAATTCAGCAAGATTTTGATGCCAAGTGGTATAGCTGCCCAGAAATTAGGCGTTTAAATGACTCTGAGCTTTCCTTAATAGAACGTGGCGTCTCGCCATTTAAGGTTGAAGTTGCCTCCTTCTTGTCTCTAAAGTCGTCTGTCTTACCTAAATACAAAACGGAAATAGGAAAGCTTAAAAGTATTTCTCGAAATAATTTAGCAGGTATCATCACAACAAATTACGATGTCTTTTTCGAGAAACTCTTTGAGGATTACAAACCATTTGTTGGACAGGAGGAGTTGGTTTTTTCTTCTATCCAAGGGATTGCAGAAATTTATAAAATCCATGGATCCGTTTCACATCCTGCTTCCTTGATCATTTCTGAAAAGGATTATGAAATTTTTAATAACAAGAGCAAATATCTTGCCGCTAAGCTGATGACGATTTTCATGGAGTACCCAATTATCTTTATTGGTTATTCCTTAACGGACACTAACATCCAGAATATTCTTGATGATATTGTTGCTTGCCTTCCAGACGACAAATTTTCTACTTTGCAAGAGAGATTTGTTTTCGTCGAATACAATGAAAAAGCCACTGGTGTTTCAGTTTCAACGCATTCCATCGCCTTAAGTGGTAAGTTGTTGTCCATGACTAAGCTCACTTTGGAAGATTTTGGTCTCTTATATGATGCCTTAGCCGCAAAAAAAGCAGCACTCCCTGTTAAGCTCCTCCGGCGGTTCAAAGAAGATATCTATACTTACATTGTTACCACCAAACCTGGGCCATTGCTCCAAGTTGCGGCAATTGACAACGAATCAATTGATGAAGATCGACTTGCCATTTCTATTGGCTTGTCTTCAACGGGTGAATATGGGCTCAAACGGCTTATTGATGACAACCGTTGGTATCGTAATATTGTAACTGATGAATTTAAAACCATTGACTACTCCTATGACCAGTTATTAGAGCTTACATATCCAGAGATTCGAAGGCAAGTCAATGGATACTTTCCTGTATGCAAATACTTAGCAAATGCAAAAAAATCCTTTCCTGATATTGAAGCAACGGTTCCCTCAACATTTGATTCTATTGCCACTACAACGAATATCAACAGTCGAAATAGTATAAGTAAGTATCCTTCAGTAGAGGACCTTTGGAAGCAAGAACATAGTAATCCTGCTAGAATGTATCGGTTATTATCCTGCTTTCCAGAAGAGAAAATGAACGTTACTCAACTTGGCACTGTATTGCAAAAGGTTTTTGACGAAGACGCAGACGCATTATCTCATTTTACAGGAGGAATTCGAGCTGACGTAAAACGCCTGATTCGAATGTATGACTATTTAAAATGGGGCAAGAAAATAAAAGACCCCTGCAAATCAGTACCTGCAAGCAGGGACTGAAAAACAGAGGTCTTCTGATATGAGACTTTCCATTCAAGTACCCGCTATGCGGGGACCTGTTTTTCCAGTATCGCATCTTCATTATATGTCATTTGATTAAAAAGTCAACACCCAACTTTTCCCTATTTTCCAATAATAGCTTATACAAAAAACTCTCATTGGAAAAGCTCCCCCCTTTATCAGCATCATAAAATGACACACTTAGAATGAGCACAACGAGATGCGGAATGTGTCAGTTCAAAGGAGGCCCTCAATATGATGTACCCGTTTTTAACCTTGGACGACGGCGCAGAAATCGTCCACTCTGAAATGCTGCCGGACCAGCGCGTGAAAGTCTATATCGAAAAGCCTGACGCCAAAGATTGCTTCCACTACGCCACATGCTATCTGCCCGATTACACATGGGAGGATATTTTCGGTTTCTCTCAGGACGAGATAGACCGATACCAGGAAGTAATTCAATCTACCGCCCACCTGATCCTCCAGTTCTCCCAAGAAGGAGGCTTCGAAAATGCCTCGAGTTTTTAAGATTGGCTCCTACTGGGTCTTCTTTTGGTCCAATGAAAGCGATCCCCTGGAGCCCATTCATGTCCATGTCTGCCAAGGTGCTCCCAGCGGCAATGCCACAAAAGTGTGGATTACCCGCGCTGGAAAGTGCTATCTCTGCCATAACAACTCCAGGATCCCGGATCGGGTGCTGAGTAATATTCTAAAAATCATTGAAGCCCGCAGCGCTGAAATCATTGAAAAGTGGATCGGTTATTTCGGCCAAATCACCTATTTCTGCTAAGCAGCCCCTTATGTTCCCCTCCGCCGATGGCGGTAAAATAAAAAGAAGGAGAATATACAATGAAGAGAAAGACGCTCACATTGCTCGTGGGTCTGGTCATGGTGTTTGGTCTGGCTGCATGTGGAAGCACTCCAGCGGAGAACGATCAGCCCCCCATGACAGCGGAAGAGATCCAGAAAATGCACGCTGATCCAGACAGCTACAAAGGCCGTGAACTGACTATTTACGGAAAACTCCTGGGTGCCCCTGAAAAAGACAACGACGGAATCTACTTCCAGATGTATTGTGACCCGGTGAACTACTCCCAGTCCGTCATTGTCGGCTATGGAGATCCCTCCCTTGCTCTTCCTGCTGACTGCTATGTAAAAGTGACCGGTACAGTCGACGGCAAGTTTGAGGCGGAAAACATGCTTGGCGGCACGGTAACTGGCGCACAGATCATTGCTACCAGCGTAGAGGAATCCAATTACGCAGACGCCGTCGCGCCTACGCTAAAATCCACAGACGTAAACCAAACCCAAGAACAGTTCGGTTATCGTGTGACCATCCAAAAAGTAGAGTTTGCGGAAAAAGAGACCCGCATCTACCTTTGCGTCACCAACAATGGCAGCGATAAGTTTTCTCTTTATAGCTTCGATGCAAAAATTCTGCAAAATGGGACCCAGTATAGCGAAGCAATGAACTATGACGCTGGATATCCAGAGATTGAGGACGAGCTTCTTGTCGGTGCAACTACGGAAGGCGTCATTTGCTTCCCTGCACTGGAACAAGCGCCCTTCCAGCTTTCTTTGGAAGCATACTCCAACAATTGGCAGGAAACCATCGAACCCTTTATCTTTGACATTACAGTAGAGTAATCAAGTAAGCGCATGACAAAAACCGCCCCCGGTGTTGGCGCACCGGGAGCGGTTATCAGAGAGCAGTAATCTTTGGGGGTCACTGCTCTCTCATTATAGCAGATATGAGAGGTAAACGCAATGAAAAAGAAATATGAATACGTGCGAAAAACCGTCACCTGGGAAGGGCGACGGTATGAAGTGTCCGGCAAGACAGAGCAAGAAGCCTTGGAGAAACTGGCCGACCTGAAAGCGTCCCTCAAGCGAGGGGAAAAGGTTGTCGGGGCAAATTCTACTGTTGACCGGTGGTTTGCAGAATGGATGGATGTTTATAAGCGCCCATCCGGAATCACAGAGAAAAGTCTTGACATGTATAGCCAGAAGTATAGAGGTTATATAAAACCAGTGATCGGGACAATGAGATTGAGGGACGTGAAGGAAGTACACCTGCAACGCATCTTAAATAGGGAAGAGGGAAAGAGCTTTTCTCATGTATCCAAGCTCCGGCTGGTCATGCAAGAAATTTTTTCCAAGGCCAGAAAGACACGGCTTATCTCATACGATCCCTCGGAAGACCTCCAGCTCCCAGCAGTCTCAAAAGGGAAGAACCGATCCATAACCGACGAGGAAAGAGCATATATCCTGGAGACGGCGAAACATCATCGGGCAGGGTTATGGGTCCAAACAATCTTGTATGCGGGGCTTCGGCCGGGGGAGACAGCGGCGCTGCTCTGGAAAGACGTTGACTTCGAATCCAACGAGATTCACGTTTACAAGGCGATAGAAAACGGGACGAACCAAGTGAAAGGCCCAAAGACGGCTTCTGGGGTGCGCGACATTCCTATTCACAGTGCGCTTCGCCCCCTCCTGCTGGCGGCCAGGGGAGAGCCGTTCGACTACGTCTTCACCATGACGAATGGGAACCGCCTCACGTCAGATGGGATGCAACGACTGTGGAAATCATTTGTCCGTGCTCTGGACATCGACATGGGGGCGACTCTCAAGCGCAACAAGACAGTGGAAAGTAAGGTGGCACCTGATCTCACGGCATATTGCCTCCGTCACACATTTTGTACTGACCTCCAACGCGCTGGAGTACCCATAAACGTAGCCAAGGAATTGATGGGCCACGTGGACATCTCTGTTACGGCCAATATCTACACGCACAAAAACTCGGAAACCTTACACTCCAACATTGAAAAGCTATCGAAGTGGGAAAAAGAGGAATGTGGGAAAAATAGTAGGAAAAAAGAAGGGGATACGGCGTAAAACGTTGAAAATCAATGGATTACATGACATGGTTGAATTGACTCTGACTCTGTTTGTGAGGGTTCGAATCCTTCTCCCGCTGCCAAAAGACCTTGAGATTTTCTCAAGGTCTTTTCTTATGTCTAAATTGCTACAGTTTGGGGCTCCGAAGGCGCATTGCCCTCGGAGCCCCGGCTGTGGAACCTCATAGTTTTTTATACTGCCGGTAGAACAGGATGGAGGTGGTGCTCACGGCGATGAAGTCGGCCACGGGCTCGGCCAGGAAGACGGCGAAGACCTTGTCGGCCAGGAAGTGAGGCAGAATGTAGATCAGGGGGATCAGCAAGATGACCTTTCGCAGCAGGGCCAGGAAGATGGAGGTTTTGGCGTTGCCCAGGGCGATGAAGGTCTGCTGGCAGGCCAGCTGGACACCGTGGAGGAGGGAGACCGCCATATAAATCCGCAGGGCCCAGCGGGTGAACTGGGCCAGTTGGGGATCGTTGGTAAAGATGCCGATGAAGACCTGGGGAAAGACCATGGCCAGCAGCCAAAGTCCGCCGGCGAAGGCCATGCAGCAGGCCAGCAGCAGCCGGAAGGCCTCTTTCACCCGGTCTGGGTTGCCCGCCCCGTAGTTAAACCCAATGATGGGCTGGGCGCCTTGAGTTAGCCCCTGGAGGGGGAGGGCGGTGAACTGCATCACACTGGCCAGGATGGTCATGGCGCCCACGGCGATGTCGCCTCCGTAAACCAGCAGGCTGGTGTTGAAGCAGATGCTGAGGATACTCTCGGTAAACTGCATGATAAAGGGGGCCACGCCCAGGGCGATGCAGGGGAGGATGGTCTGCCGCCGCAGCCGGGTATTTTTCAGCTCCAGCCGCAAGGTGGCCTGCTTCCCCGTGAGGAAGCGGAGAATCCAGAGACAGGAGACCCCTTGGGAGAGAATGGTGGCCAGGGCGGCCCCCTGCACCCCCATGTGGAAGGCGAAGATGAACAAGGGGTCCAACAGGATGTTGCAGACGGCGCCGATGGTGACCGTGAGCATGCTGGTTTTGGCAAAGCCCTGGGCGTTGATAAAGGCGTTGAGCCCCAGGGAGAGCTGGACAAACAGGGTGCCCAGGGAGTACAGCCGTATATAGTCCCAGGCGTAAGAAATGGTATTTTCGCTGGCGCCGAAGAGGAGAAGGAGATCTTTCCCAAACAGTTGGATGACGCCGGTGAGCAGCAGGGCGGTGATTACCAGCATGGCGGCGCAGTTTCCCAAAATCCGTTCCGCCTCTTGGGGTTCTCCTTTCCCCAGCATAATGGAGGCGCGAGGGGCGCCGCCCATGCTCACTAGGGCGGCAAAGGCGGAGATGGCCATGATGAGGGGCAGGGTGATCCCCACCCCGGTGAGGGCGCTGGGGCCGACGCCGGGGATGTGGCCGATGTACATGCGGTCCACCATGTTGTAAAGCAGGTTGATGAGCTGGGCCAAAATGGCGGGCAGGGCCAGCTGAAATAACAGGCGGCTGATCTTATCTCGCCCCAAATCAGCCCCTTGGGCGTGGGATAAACGCAACGGGAATCCCTCCGTTTTTTTATGATTCGTGAGCTGAGTATACCACAAAAAAACCGGCGGGAAAAGACCGGAGAATTGGGGCCTTGACAAGGGGGCGCGTCGTGTGATAGGCTACTGCACAGAAAGCCCCGCCGCCGGGTGGGGCATGCGCGTTTGTTTCTGTGTCGTTAGGCCGTAGAAGACACAGGATCAAGCGCGTATTTTATTTTTTGACAAGGAGAGTGTTACGATGGCATGGATCTGTTTGCTGGTGGCGGGCTTGATGGAGACGGTGTGGGCCACCGCTATGAAGCTGTCAGAGGGGTTTACGAAGGTGGGGTGGTCGGTCCTGACGGTGGTGGCCATGGGGGCCAGCGTGTATCTGCTGGCCCAGGCCATCAAGACCCTTCCCATGGGGACAGCCTACGCCATCTGGACGGGCATTGGGGCCCTGGGGGCGGTCATTTTGGGGATCGTGGTCTTCAAGGAGCCCGCCACCGCCGCCCGGATTTTCTTTGCGGCGCTGCTGCTGGTGGGGATTGTGGGCTTGAAGGTGACGGCGAGCTGAAGGACGCGGGGTACCCCAAATGGGTGCCCCGCATTCTCATTTGAAAAAGCAAACGATAACCGTCCCTCGCAAATTCACTGCCACATGCTGTGGAGGAGATCGAGGTCCTCCTCGCGGGAACAGAGCGGAACCGTTGCAGCCCTTTGCGCCCTTTCGCTGGTCCTGAACATCAGGCTGCCCCCGGTGTTGTTCCGCTGAGGGGAGACAACGAGACACGGGGGCAAGGGAAGTGGTTTCGGATCAGTAAAAAGCAAGCCGCCGAACAGCGACTTGTTTTTGTTGTGCAATTAATTGTGTTTCTCTGGCTTCTATCCGTTCTTACCAGCGTTTCCGGAAGGAATCGCTGATATTTTTGTAGCAAGAAAACCACTCGCTAGGCGAGTGGTTCAAAAGAAGCCTTGTGGCGATAATGTAGACAGGAAAACTCCCTTTGCTTTAGAATATAAGAGCGGTCTGCCAACTGCCCCCAAAAAAGCAAAGGGAGGTCATCACGAAGAATGACACCAATAGTTTATCTCATACAAAATGGAATTGCAAGTATCATATCGTATTCGCGCCGAAGTATCGGAGGAAAGTATTTTATGGAGAAAAGCGGAGAGAGATCGGAGAAATATTGCGGACGCTGTGCAACTGGAA
>JALERU010000021.1 GCA_022764045.1 Clostridiales bacterium
CCCCGGCTCCCAGGGCGGCCCCCTGATGCACATCATCACCGCCAAGGCCGTGGCCCTGGGCGAGGCCCTGAAGCCCGAGTTTAAGACCTATCAGGAGCAGGTGCTGAAGAATGCCAAGGTCCTGGCCCAGAGCCTGATGGATTCCGGCTTCCAGCTGGTCTCCGGCGGCACCGACAACCACCTGATGCTGGTGGACCTGCGCCCGGCCAACATCACCGGCAAGGAGATGGAGAAGCGCCTGGACCAGGTGAACATCACCGTCAACAAGAACACCATCCCCGACGATCCTCAGTCCCCCTTCGTCACCAGCGGCATCCGCGTGGGCGTCCCCGCCGCCACCAGCCGCGGCCTGCGGGAGGACGACATGAAGCTCATCGGCCAGCTCATCTGGAAGACCGCCACCGAGTTCGACACCGCCAAGGAGGAGATCATCGCCGGCGTGAAGTCTATCACCGATAAGTATCCCATGTACGAGTAATTGAACCAACACACCCAAAGAGGGCGGGGCTTCCCGCCCTCTTTTTGCAGCAACGAAAATAGGTTCAGAGCCAGCCAACAGAAAGGAGAGACGCGATGATCGAACCCCGTGTCATTCAACGCTGCCAGCGGATCTATGAACGCCACCGGGAGGAGGTGGTCTTGGGCCGGAAAACTGCCCGGGAGCTCATGGACTGCGCCAAGGAATTCCTGGACTTCCGGGAGGTCCCACCCCTGGACGTTTATTCCAAGACCTTTCTCCGGCACCGGGAAGAGACCTTCCGAACCAATTTCCAATCCTTTGAGGAGCTGAAGGACAAGACCCCGGCCTTTGCAGTCTTCCTGGTGGAGCGCAACGAGAAGAGCGAGGGGTATTTCCAGGAAGCGGGCCTGTCCGGGGAGGATTCTCTGGCCATCCTGCTGGAGCTTCACTCGGTAAGCATTGAATGTATTAGCCAGTCCTTAAACAGCAAGCTCCGCCGCCTGGTGGGCATCGCCCCCAAGGACCTGGCGGAAAAGAACCTGGAGTTTGTGTGCTACATCATGGATTCCTTCCCCGAGGACGAGGAGCACCCCCTGAACGAAAACAACCCCTGCGTTTCCTCCGTGGAAACGGTGGTTACCACCTTTGTTCCCGTGGTGACTGACCCCGAGGAAGACCGCCCCGACACCCCCCAGGAGGCCCGCTGGCGGAAATTATCCCTTTACGGAACGGGCGACAACTGCTAAAATAAGGAGGATGACATCGGTCATCCTCCTTATTTTGATGTGACACCAAACCAGAAAGGGGGCCGCGCCATGTACCAGCCGCTGGCCGACGAGCTCCGCCCCAAAACCTTGGACCAGGTGGTGGGGCAGCGGCATATCCTGGGGGAAAGAGGCATCCTGCGCCGGATGATTGAGGGTGGCGGCGTCCCCAACATGATCTTCTACGGCCCCTCGGGCATCGGCAAGACCACCGTGGCGGAGATCGCCGCGGCCCGCATCCACCGGCCCTTTTACCGGCTCAACGCCACCACCGCCTCCCTGGCGGACATCAAAGCCATCACCGCCGACGTGGGGACCCTGCTGGCCCCGGAAGGGGTGGTGCTGTATCTGGACGAGATCCAGTATTTTAACAAAAAGCAGCAGCAATCCCTGCTGGAGTTTATGGAGAACGGGAAGCTCACCCTCATCGCCTCCACCACGGAGAACCCCTACTTTTACGTGTACAACGCCGTCCTCAGCCGGTCCACGGTCTTTGAGTTCAAGCCCCTCTCCCCGGAGGAGGTTCTCCCCGTGGTCCGGCGGGGCATTCAGCGGATGGGGGAGAAGGGGCAAGTGGAGGTCTGCTGTGAGGAAGGGGTGGCCGAGTACATTGCCCGCAGCTGCGGCGGGGACGTTCGGAAGGCCCTCAACGCCGTGGAGGCCCTCTTCGCCGCCCATGCCCTGGATTTGGGCCAGGTTACCCTTACCCTGGAGGAGGCCCAGGCGGTGGCCCAGCGCTCCGCCAACCGCTATGACCGGGACGGGGACAGCCACTACGACATTTTGTCCGCCTTTCAGAAATCCATCCGGGGCTCCGACCCCGACGCCGCCGTCCACTACCTGGCCCGGCTGCTGGAGGCGGGGGATCTCATCTCCCCCTGCCGCCGGCTGATGGTCATCGCCAGCGAGGACATCGGCCTGGCCTATCCCCAGGCGGTGTCTGTGGTGAAGGCCTGCGTGGACAGCGCCAATATGCTGGGCCTGCCGGAGGCCCGGCTCCCCCTGGCCCAGGCGGCCATCTTCCTGGCCACGGCCCCCAAGTCCAACAGCGCCATTCTGGCCATGGAAGGGGCCCTGGCCGACCTGCGGGCAGGCAACGGTGGAGAGGTCCCCACCAACCTGCGGGACGCCCACTACGACGGGGCCGCCAAGCTGGGCCACGGCCAGGGTTACCGCTATGCCCACGACTATCCCCACCACTATGTGAAGCAGCAGTACCTTCCCGACACCCTCAAGGATCGGGTTTACTATCAATATGGCGAAAACAAGACCGAGCAGACTGCCAAGCGGTATTGGGATCTCATCAAAGGGGAAGGCTAATCCCCGGGCCCAAAGATGGTTTCGATCTTCCCTCTGGCCCGCCCCGGCGGGGAATACTCCCACCGGGAAAGCCGGCCGGAGGTGATGAAATAGACCAAAGGGTCGGGCGCCGGCTGGGGGTCCAGCCGGTGGATGAGGGAGAGCTTCACCTTCATCCGGTCGGGCAGGATGGCCTTGATGTACACCGACACCCGGTCGTTTTCCTCCAGGCCCTCGGTCTGGTCGGCCAGGCCCGTCCGGTTGGGAGCCAGCTCCACAAAGGTACCATAGGGCTTGAGGCCCCGGACCCACCCGGCCACGGTCATCCCCGGGGCGAAGCGGGCGGCGTTTTCCAGCCAGGTGCCCAAGAGCTCCTTGTGGGAGAGGAAGAGGCGGCCTTGGGCCCGGTCAGCTCCGGTGAGCACCACGAAAATTTCCTGGCCCAGGGTAAACCGCTCCCCTGCGTGGGAGAGCCGGGAGACCGAGCAGTTTTCAATGCCGATCATAGACACCACCCCGCACCCCAGGTCCACAAAGGCCCCAAAGCCCTCCAGATGGGTGACGGTGGCCGGCAGCACGGTCCCCGGCGGGCAGGCCAGCAGGGCCTCCAGGGCCAGCTCCTGGGCCCGGCGGCGGGAGAGCAGCAAGGGGGCGTCCGCCCCCTGGTCCAGGCCGGTGACGGTGACGGCGATGGGCTTTCCCACCCGGGATAGAATGGCGATCTCCCGGGTGGTCCCTTCCCGGATGCCCAGGGCGGTCTCCTCCCGGGGAATCTTCCCGGTAAAGGGGCCCAGGTTCACCAGCAAATCGTGCTGGGGGGTGCACAGCACCGCCCGCCCCTCCAAAACGGTTTCCTGCTCCAGGGCCCGGCGGAGGGCGGGAAGGGTGGCTGCGGCCCGTTGGTTCTCGTCTGTGTGCAGAAGGCGCCCTTCCGGGAGATAGAGGTTGGACATATGCTGCCTTCCTTTCTGTTCCATAAGTTCATACAAAAACCTTGTAAAAATCTTTCGAAAGATTTTTATCAGGTTTTGCATGAGAGGGCGCAGCGTGCATTTGCACGATGCGAGCATGCGAAGCATGCGTATTCTTGATGAAAGAATTGAATCAAGAATGAGTATCAGACAAAGTCTGCCTCAACTATATGCAGTCCAAACCATAAATTTTCCAACCCTTTTCCAAAGAGAGGTGTGTTACCATGGATATTCAACCCGGCGACGTGCTGGAAATGAAAAAAGAGCACCCCTGCGGCGCCCGGCGCTGGGAGGTGCTCCGGGTGGGGATGGACTTCCGCCTGCGCTGTGCCGGCTGCGGACGGGAGGTCATGCTCCCCCGGAAAAAAGCGGAAAAATCCCTGAAGAAAATCATTCCCTCGGCCCAACGGACCGACTGAGACAGGAGGAACCATTATGCGTTATGAAGGTCAAATCTATCGTCCCCCAGGAGAGTGGCGGAGCTACCTGCTCCAGTGCACCATCGGCTGCTCCCACAACAAATGCACCTTTTGCGGGATGTACAAACTGAAAAAATTCCACGTGCGCCCCATGAAGGAGATCATCGAGGACATTGCCATGGCCCGGGAGTATTACGGGCCCAACAATGTGGATAAGGTCTTCCTCTGTGACGGCGACGCCATCGTCATGCGCCAGGAGCACCTGCTCCAGATTTTGGAGGCCCTGTACGCCGCCTTCCCCCATCTGCGCCAGGTCACCGTCTACGCCGGCACCCGGAGCACCATGACCAAGAGCCAGGAGCAGCTCATCGAGCTGCGGAAGGCCGGCCTCACCCGGGCCTACCTGGGGGTGGAGTCCGGCTGGGACGACCTGCTCAAGCAGGTGAACAAGGGGGTCACCACCGACCAGATGCTCCAGGCCGCCGCCCTGCTGAAAAACGCCGGCATCGACCTGTGGGTCACCGTCATCCTGGGCCTGGGTGGCCCCGGCGAAGGCTCCAAGAAGCATGTGGAGGAGACCATCAAGGTTCTCAACAAGATGCAGGCCAACCACGTCTCCTGCCTGTCCTACATGCCCGAGCCCAACTCCCCCATGTATCAGGATGTGCGGGAGGGGAAGTTCAAGATCATCTCCGCCCGGGAGTCTCTGGAGGAGACCCGGGCTCTGGTGGCCGGGCTGAATTACGGTCCCTTCCACTTTACCAGTAACCACGCCTCCAACTACCTCCCCCTGAAGGGAACCCTCCCCGACGACCGGGAAAAGTTCCTCACCATGATCGACAGTGCCCTGGGGGGCAAGAGCAGAATCCGCAGCGAATACTCCCGGGCCCTTTGATACTAATTTCAAATTAAATTCTTTCATTTGAAACACGCACGCTATGCGTGCTGGCGGTGCTTCGCGCCGCCCCGTCTCATACAAAACTCGACGCGCTTCGCGCTATAAAAAACGAAAGTTTTTTAACGAGTTTTAGTATGAGGGCCGCCGCTCTCATCACAGCAAAAAGGGCGCTGGAATCTTCCAGCGCCCTTTTCCGTGTGGGTTATCCCTTGTAGCTGAGCACCGCGATCTGGGATTTCGTGCCCTCGTTGATGAGAAGGGTGTCCCCGGGATAGTAGATGTAGTCTCCCGCCAGGGAGAGGAATTCCTCCACCTCGGCCACGTTGGGCAGGCCCTTCTCGCCCATCCGGTAGTGCATGGGGACCACCACCTTGGGGCGGATGGCGTCCATGAGCTCCTTGGCCTCCTGGGGGCCGATGGTGTAGACGCCCCCCACCGGGATTAGTGCCACGTCCAGGTTTTGTAACTCCGCCGCCTGGGCGGGGGTCAGGGGACAGCCGAGGTCCCCGAAGTGGGCCACCCGCAGCTTGCCGGCCTCCAGCAGGTGGATGGTGTTCTTCCCCCGGAGCCTTCCGCCCTCCGGGTCGTGGAAGGTGGGGATCTCCGTGACCCGGAAGGGGTTGGCGTGCCCGGTGCGGGGGGAGACCAGGCCGGCCGCGTTGTGGTCGTCGTGCTGGGTGTGGGAGCAGAGCACCAGGTCGGCCGCCAGGCGAAGGGGAGACAGCCCCCGGACATAGTGGTCGGCGTAGGGGTCCAGGACCACCGTAAAATCCCGGCAGGTCAGGGAGAAGCAGGCGTGGCCGTGCCAGCGCAGGGTCAGTTGTTCCATGAAAAAGCCTCCTTTGGTCCGTGTGGTTCCAGAGATTCTGACCCCATTGTACCATATTTCCGGGCGTTGGAGGGAGGAATTCCCCCAAAAACTAAAAAAAGTGAACGAAAAATTTCATACCGGATGGAAAAAACCGGGAAAGCATAGTATAATACACCCAGAAAAACGCCCCAGGCGGTGAAACGGAGAGATAACAACATGAAAGCAACTTTGGTGATCATGGCAGCCGGCATGGGCTCCCGCTACGGCGGCGAGAAGCAGACCGACGGCATCGGCCCCAACGGAGAGGCCATCATGGAATACTCGGTCTACGACGCCATCCGGGCCGGCTTCCACAAGATCGTCTTTATCGTGAAACCGGGCATGGAGCCCACCATCCGGGCCCTTTGCGGCGACCGGCTGCAAACCATGGAAACGCCCCAGGGAGAGCCGGTGGAGGTGGCCTACGCCGTCCAGGACTTTACCAGCATCCCCGGGTTCTATTCCGTCCCAGCGGACCGGAAAAAGCCCTTTGGCACCGTCCACGCGGCCCTCTGCGCCCGGCCTGTGGTGGATGAGCCCTTCGCCATCATCAACGCCGATGACTACTATGGGGTGTCCGCCTACAAGACCATTCTGGAAAAGCTCCTGACCTTGGCGCCCACCGGGGAGGGAACCATGGTGGGCTATCGCCTGAAAAACACCGTCAGCGACAACGGCACCGTCTCCCGGGGGGTGTGCCAGCTGGAGGAGGGGAGCCTGAAAAAGGTGAAGGAGACCCTGAAAATCAAAAAATACCCCGACGGCCGCATCGCCGACACGGAAACCCCCGACCAGGAGATCCCCCTGGACCCCGAGAGCGTGGTCTCCATGAACTTCTGGGGCTTCACTCCCTGGATCTTTGAGGAGATGGACCGCTATTTCACCCAATTCCTGGAGGACTTAGCACCAGAGGAGACCAAGTCTGAGTGTTTGCTGCCCGTGCTGGTGGACCGCCTCATCACCGCCGGTCAACTGGACGTGGCGGTGCTGCACACCGACGCGGTGTGGTTCGGCGTGACCTATCAGGCCGACCGCCCCGTGGTGGCGGAGGCCCTGAAGGCCCTCCACGCCGCGGGAACCTATCCCAAGTCTTTGAAAGCGTAAGAGAAACCGGCAAACCCGGCGGCACTGCCGCCGGGTTTTTCAGAAAAATGAGAAAAAACAAAAAAGGGGATTGACAAATCCCACCAGAATGAGTATACTATCGTAGCAGTTAAAAATGCGGATGTGCTGGAACTGGTAGACAGGCACGTTTGAGGGGCGTGTGTCCATGACGTACGGGTTCAAGTCCCGTCATCCGCACCAAGCTGCAAAGCGCCGGAAACCTTGGTCAACATGGTTTCCGGCGTTTCTATTTCTGAAAGCGCGGAGGCCCCACGTCCGCGGGAAAAGGAGACACAGAATGGAAGCGTACAAGCACACCGTGCAGTATTATGAAACCGACCGGATGGGGATCACCCACCACTCCAACTACATCCGCTGGATGGAGGAGGCCCGAGTGGATTACCTGGCCCAACTGGGCTGGAACCTGGAGAAGTTAGAGGCCATGGGGGCGGTCTCCCCGGTGACCACCCTGGAGGCGAAGTACAAACGAAACACTACGTTTCCCGAGGTCATCTCCATCTGGGTCACCCTGACGGAGTTTTCCGGTGTGCGGATCAAGCTGCGCTATGTGATGAAAAACGCCGCCGGGGAAGAGGTCTTTGTGGGCCAGTCGGAGCATTGCTTTCTGGACCGGCAGGGCCGTATCCTGCGCCTGAAAAAGGCCTTCCCCGCCTTTGCCCAGGCCCTGGAAGAACAGCTTCCCCGGCAGGCGTAAAAGGCATATTTTCCGTGGCCCCGGCGTAAAACAGGGAGCAGAAAGAACCGTGAGGAGGGACGGCAGTGATCGAGCGGAGCATTGAGCTGCTCAAGGTGGTTTTCCTGGGGATTGTAGAGGGGATCACCGAGTGGCTCCCCATCAGCAGCACGGGACACATGCTGTTGGTGGATGAATTTTTACAGATGAACGCCAGCGAGAGCTTCAAAGAGATGTTCTTTGTGGTGATCCAACTGGGGGCCATCCTGGCGGTGGTCCTGCTGTTTTGGGAGAAAATGTGGCCTTTCCAGCGGAAGACCGCCACCCAATCTCCCGTCCGGTGGGAGACCATCCAGTTGTGGCTGAAAGTGGTGGTGGCCTGCGTCCCCGGGGCGGTGGTAACCCTCCTCTTTGACGACTATATTGAGGCCCACATGCACACCCCCACGGTGATCGCGGCGGCCCTGATCGTCTACGGCGTGGGGTTCCTGGTCATTGAGAACTGGAACAAGACCCGGACGCCCAAAGTCCGGGGCCTGCCGGACATCACCTACCGGACCGCCCTTCTCATCGGCCTGTTTCAGGTGCTGTCCATCATCCCCGGCACCTCCCGTTCCGGCTCCACCATCATCGGGGCCTTGATCCTGGGGGTGTCCAGGGTGGCGGCGGCGGAGTTCACCTTCTTCCTGGCGGTGCCGGTGATGTTTGGGTGGAGCTTTTTGAAGCTGCTGAAATTCG
Source organism: Clostridiales bacterium (assembly GCA_022764045.1). Classification (GTDB taxonomy): domain Bacteria; phylum Bacillota; class Clostridia; order Oscillospirales; family Oscillospiraceae; genus Evtepia. Next base: position 8,198 of record JALERU010000021.1, read on the forward strand.
GGTTCGTCTTCACCGGCACAGAGCTGGTCACCCTGGGCGTGGGCTGCCTGGTGGCCTTCCTGGTCTCGGTGGTGGTGATCAAATTCCTGATGGGCTACATCAAAAAGCACGATTTCAAGGTCTTCGGCTGGTACCGCATCCTCTTGGGCGCGGTGGTTCTGGCTTATTTCGCCCTTCGCTAATCCAAATGGTATCCGGCAAGGATAAGCAGTCCCACGGGGCTGCTTTTTCTTTGGCCCAAAATAAAAACGGGAGGGATTTCGCCCATATTCCCTTCCTCCTTTGTGGACAGGAAATGACAAGGAGAAATTTTGCTGTCCGATTGGAGATTTCAGTTGTGTTTTTTGAAAAACCATGTATAATGAAATACACAAAAAAGACTTGAATTCAGGCGCGCAGGTGAAGAGGGGCGTTTTATGCCGGTCATTCTCCGGCGCCGCAGCAAGTAAACAGGAGGTTATATTTGATGAAACGTTTTCTGTCAATGCTCTTAGTGTTGGCCATCATGGTCGGCACTGTTCCCACAGCTTTGGCGGCAACACCCGAAGCCCAGAAGGGCTATTATGGCAACAGGCTGACCGATCAGGAGGGTAAGGTGGATCGGGCGGCGGCCATTGCATTTTATGAGGCACTGGGAACGATGAACTTCGCCTCCGGTGAAAATGTACCTGTTACAGATCCGACGGTGGTCAAGCTGGCGGAGAGCTACGCCGGGGGCAGTGACACATTGCTGCGCAGCTTTGGCGCGGCAGTGGACAGCTTCCGCTATGATCACACGGAGTATTTCTATGTGGATTGGGATATGCTCAGCGTTACTGTGGGCAGACAGAACGGCAATTATGTCGTAAAGATCGGCACAGGCCGCACCGACAGCTATCTGCGGGATAAGACTGCCGACAGCGATACTATTGCTGTGCAGGTCTCCAATTATAACGAAAAACTGGAAGCCATGGTGAACGCCGTGAAGGCAGAATTGCCGGAAAATGCCACGATCAAGGCCAAGGCCAAGGCCGCCAATGAGGCAGTATGTGGCGCGGTGGAGTACAGCTTCTGCGATAATCCTGACGGCACAGCTTCGACAGAGTCCAAATACATCCGCACGGCCTACGGTGCGCTGATCAACAAAAAGGCCGTCTGCGAGGGCTATGCCCGCCTCTACAAGGCCGTGCTGAACGAACTCGGCGTGAACTGCGAGCTCGTTTCCGGCTACTACATCGACGGCGAGGCCTTCGAGCCCCACATGTGGAACTACGTCCAGGACGAGGAGGGCCGCTGGTACGCCGTGGACGTGACCATGAACGACGGCCACCGCCTCCAGATGGGCGGCATCGAGACCACCTACGACAAGTATTTCTGGCAGACCGACGAGGTCTTCTCCGTGGACCACTTCGAGGACGGCGTGGTGTCTTCCGTCCAGTACAAGATGCCCTATCCCGAGCTGCATAAGTTCTGGGTGACACCTACCAGCAGCGGCCTGTTTGACTCCGACTACGGGGCCTACGGCGATAAGTCCGGCTTCTGGTTCAGCTACGACGGCAAGAGCGCCGAGGAGCTCAAGGCCGAGGGCCTCTACATGGCCTTCCGCACGGCGACAACCAACCGGGGCGTGGTGGAATGGTCCCCCTGGCAGTCCGCCAACGCCATGGACATCTACCATAAGGACGGTGTGGTCTCCGACAACGGCAAAACCTACTTCCTGATGCCCAACAAGGCCATGTTCGCCCTGGAGGCCGGCATCTTCGATACCGCCGAGGACGTGGAGAACAAGGTCGGCGACACGGTGGTCTCCGTGCAGTACTCCGAGGAGGCCGTGACCTCCCATCTGATCGAAAAGCTGACTGTGGAGAACCCCACCCACGATCCGGACTATATTGCCCCTACCCGTGTCCGCACCACCGAGCCTTATAATCTGCTTCAGGCTTGGGTGGATGTCACCAAGGACACGCAGCACGTGGAGCTGACCTTCGGCGACCAGTTGCGGGAGGTCAAAGACAAAGAAGGCAACGGCTTTGAACTGACCTGGGACGTGTCCTCCTACAACCGCCGGGACCTGAGCCTTGAGGCCGTCCAAAAGTACGCCAAGGTGGAGAACGTGCAGTTCGACGGCGACAGGACCATCAGCTTTGACTTCACCCCCAGCCGGGCGTATAACCACAACATGATCTTCTACGATTTCACCATCAAGAACATGGTGAACGTCATTGCCAACGACGCCGACGGCGTGGCCGTGCCCGGCTTCTCCATCGGCGCCCGCTACGAGGACGACATCGCCTGTTGCAAAATCTTCAACGACGGCCGGCTGTACATCAACTCCTACGCCCAGCCCAGCATCGCCATGAACGGCGACCTGTCTATGAACGACTGGACTTACAAAGATGCGGACGGGACTAATAAGAAAATCTCCGAGAGCCAGCGTTCCCAGATGGCCCTGGTGGTCACCCGGCCCAACGACAGCAAGGAGCTGGCCGAGGCCGCCACCAAGGAAGCGGGCAGCGAGGCCGCTGTCAAAGCGACTACCTATGAAATCGACCTGAACATCTGCGGCAAGGTCGTCCAGATCCCCAACGGCTCCTACATGAAGCTGAACCTGGGCATCCCCGATGAGTTCAATGACTTGGTCGGCAACGAGAACGTCAAGTTCAAGTTGTACCATTTTAAGCGCAACGACGACGGAACGCTGAATTACGACAACCCAGAGGAGATCGAGTGCGTGTTGACGCCCTACGGCATCATCGCTGAGGTCAATTCCTTCTCCCCCTATGCGCTGGTGGCTGTGGACAACAGCAAGTTGGACGAAGGGGAAAAAGACACCTCCAAGAGCATCGCCCTCGTGTGCAACGGCCACGGCGGTAAGGTAGAAGGCCCCGCAGTCGGTACGTTGAAAGAAGGCGAGACCGCCACTTATACGCTGATGCCCGAAGCAGGATATGACGTGGAGTTCGCGCTTCTGAACGGAACTGATGTTCCCATTGTCGGGAATATCATCACCCTCTCCTATGACGCGCTTCAAAGCAGCAGTAACACTCTGGAAGTGGGATATGTGGCAAAATCTGTCAAGGAAGCAGAAGCGGATGCCGGTATCAACAATGTGAGCCCCGGCACAGCCTGCGCTGTGACGTTCTATTCCGATGGCGGCTCCGCTGTTGCTACCGCCCATGTGGAAATCGGAAAGACAGTGGCAAAGCCGACAGACCCCACCAAGAGCGGCTATCGCTTCGACGGCTGGTACTCTGACCATGAGTTTAAGAATGCCTACGATTTCAGCACTCCCGTCAACGCCAGCATCACCCTCTACGCCAAATGGACGAAGGTTTCCAGCGGCGGCGGCAGCGGCAGCGGTAGCAGCAGTGGCAGCGGCGGCAGCACAACGCCTACGCCGCCTGTAGAACCCGTCGATCCCCCCGCCTGGGAGAACCCCTTTACCGACGTTGCGGAGAAGGATTGGTATTACAGCGCTGTGCAGTTTGCCGTGGACAATCATCTGTTCTACGGCGTCTCCGACACCGACTTCAGCCCCAACAGCAACATGACCCGCGGGATGCTGGCCACCGTCCTCTACCGGCTGGCGAAGGAGCCGGAGACCAATGCCGGAGATCTGTTCAACGATGTTGCCGACGGCCAGTATTACACCGAGGCCGTGGCCTGGGCCGCAGGCAAGGGCATTGTGAACGGCTACGGCGACGGCACCTTTGGCCCCGGCAATTCCATTACCCGTGAGCAACTGGCGGTCATGCTCTGGCGGTATGCCGGCAGCCCTGCCAGCGCCGGAACCCTGGACGGGTTCAACGATAGGGACAAGATCCACGCCTGGGCCGCAGACGCCCTGGCTTGGGCTGTAGAGCAGAAGATCGTCAGCGGCAGGGGAGGCGGCATCCTCGACCCCATCGGCCAAGCCACCCGCGCTGAGGTAGCGGCGATGCTCATGCGGTATTGTGAAGCCGTGAAATAAGGCCATAAAAAATCCCAGCCCATTTCTCTTCAGAAAAAGACAATTTTCGCGTTCGGAATGAGAAAACGCCGGAAACCCGTATCAACAGGATGTGTTTACGGGTTTTCGGCGTTTCTTTTGTGTCTTGAGCGCAGGATGCTTTTTTGTGGGCTCGACAGATTCTGTCACCAAAGGGTGCGGCCCGGCATAGGCTGGGACGATCCCAAAGAAAGTTATGGTGAATGGAATGAAATGGATGACACGATGCTTCGCCCTCCTGCTGTTGGTGGCCCTGACGATCCTTCCGGTAGGCGCGGGGGCGGCGGAATATAGAGGGCTGGACGTGAGCGTCTGGCAGGGAGAGATTGACTTTGTGCAGGTCAAGGCCTATGGGAAAGAGGTGGTCTATATCCGGGCGGGCTACGGGCTGTCGGAGGACACCCGGTTCCGGGAAAACGCGGAGAAAGCCCGGGCGGCCGGCCTGAAGGTGGGCTTTTATTTCTATGTGACCGCCACCAACCAGGCCCAGGCCAGGGAGCAGGCGGCCTATTTCGCCCAGCTCATCCGCCCCCATCCCTACGACTGCCGGCCGGCGGTGGATTTTGAGCAGTACGGAAGCCTGTCCAAAGGGGAACTCAACGAGATTGCCCTGGCCTTTGCCGGAACCCTGGAGGAGAAAACGGGGATCACCCCCGTCTTTTACACCAATTCCTCCAGCGCCCGGTCCATCTGGGAGAAGGAACTGACCCGCTACCCCCTGTGGATCGCCGACTACGGCCCCAGCCAGCCTGAGTCCATTGGACACTGGAGAGAATGGGTGGGGTTTCAGTATGAGGACAACGGGCGGGTCCCCGGCATCCCCGGGAACGTGGATCTGGACCGCTTCACCGACGGGGTGTTTGTGGAGCGCCCCACAGGGCTTCCCTTTGCCGATGTCACGGCCCGGGACTGGTACTATCCGGCGGTAAAATCCCTTTATGACCGGGGGCTCATCCGTGGCGTTGCCCCGGACCGCTTCGCCCCCGACAGCCCGGCCCAGCGGGCAGAGGCGGTGACCCTCCTCTACCGCCTGGCAGGGGAGCCTCCGGTCTCCGGCCCCACGGGGTTTTTCGACGTCCCTGTGGGGGCCTGGTATGCTGCCCCCGTCCGCTGGGCGGAGGGAGAGAAGATCGCCCAGGGGGTCGCCCCCCGGCAGTTCGCCCCGGAGTTAGGGGTAAGCCGCCAGGAACTGGCGGTGTTCCTCTATCGCTACGCGCAGTCCAGGGGAGACGACGTCAGCCGCCGGGCCGACCTGAGCGAGTATACCGACCGGGAGGATGTGGCCCCTTGGGCCCAGGAAGCCGTCCGCTGGGCGGTGGCGGAAGGCATCCTCCGGGGAACCAGCCAGCGGACCCTGTCCCCAGAGGAGACCACAGACCGCGCCCAACTGGCCGTGATGGTCCAGCGTTTTTTGGAGGAACGGCGGTAAAGAAAGCTCCCACAGCTGATCCTGTTTCTCAATTCAATCCTTTCATCTATGAAAGGGAATAGAAAAAACTCCGTGATCGCCGATCACGGAGTTTTTTCAGCTTGTTAAAAATGTCTTGCTGCGTGCGCGCCCCCAGGGGAGAGGCAGCTTACTTCTTCTCGTTATAAGCCTTGATACCCAGGGCCAGAAGGTCCATGGCGCGCTCCAGGTCGGCCTGCTTGAGCACATAGGCGATGCGGATCTCGTTCTTGCCCTTGCCGGGGGTGCCATAGAAGGGCTCACCGGGGGCGAACATGACGGTGTCGCCGTTGTCTTCAAACTCTTCCAGCAGCCACTGCTGGAACTTGTCGGCGTCGTCCACAGGCAGGGCGGCCATCAGGTAGAAAGCGCCCTTGGGGCACTCGCAGATGACGCCGGGGATGTCGGCCAGCTTAGCCACCACGGTGTCACGGCGGCGCTTATACTCCTCGCGGACGGCGGCAAAGTACTCGGGGCCCACGTTGTACAGGGCGGCGGAAGCCACCTGGTCCAGGGTGGCCACGGACAGGCGGGCCTGGCAATACTTCATAGCCTCGGCCAGCAGCTCGTGGTTGCGGGTGAGGATGCAGCCAACCCGGGCGCCGCAGGCGGAGAAACGCTTGGAGACGGTGTCGATGACGATCACGTTCTCGGCGGCGTCGGCATACTCGCCGAAGGACTGGAGGGGCTCGCCGGCATAGACGAACTCACGATAGGCCTCGTCGCCGATGATGAACAGGCCGTGCTCCTTGGCAATGTCGCACATCAGGCGCTGCTCCTCGGGGGTGAGGACCACGCCGGTGGGGTTGCCGGGGTTGGTGCAGACGATGGCGCGGGTGTGCTCGTTGATCTGGGCCTCGATCTTGGCCCGGTCGGCGTAGCGGTAGCCCTCTTCGGGAGAGGTGGGGATGGGGTGGATGCTGGCGCCGGTGGTGTTGACCATAGTGGCGTAGTTGGGATAGAAGGGCTCGGGGATGAGAACCTCGTCGCCGTTGTCCAGGATGCACTGGAAGATGATGGACAGGGCCTCGGAACCGCCGGTGGTGACGAGGATTTCGTCCTTCTCAAAGTGCATGTTCAGGTTGTCATAGTACTTCTGGATAGCGTCGATCAGCTCGGGCATACCAGGGGAGGGAGCATACTCCAGGACAGCCTGGTCGAAATTCCGCACAGCCTCGAAAAACTGAGGGGGGGTCTCTACATCAGGCTGGCCGATGTTCAGGTGATAAATCTTGCGGCCCTTTGCCTCTGCTGCCACGGCATAGGGGTGGAACTTACGCATGGGGGACAGACCGCACTTCTTGACTTTGCTGGAAAATTTCATGTCCTTACCTCCGTTTATATCATATTCCTGCTAAAAGCTCGAATATTCAAGGCTATTGTAAAACTTGCTTATGAAAATGTCAATCAATATCTTGAATTTTGATCAAAACTGGACAGAATGTTGCAATGCGCCCGGAAGAAACCTTCGGCCGGAGCCCGAGGGGGCCGGGGCGGATGAGGGCGGGCATTAAGGATTCCACAGCGTGGGGAATAGACGCACCAGCCTAAGGTGGCAACGGGATTCCTCTACCCGCCGTTACATCGAGATCGCCCCCTCATCAGTCACCTTCGGTGCCAGCTTCCCCCCAAGGGGAAGCCTACGTGCTACGCTACGTTGGGATTTTTGCTACAGTACTTTTCTACAGTGAGCCATACAGGTTATGCCAATTGCCTTCCCCTGGGGGGGAAGGTGGGCCGGCGAAGCCGGGTCGGATGAGGGCGAGCGTTGAGGATTCCACAGCGTGGGGAATAGACGCACCGGCCTAAAGTGGCAACGGGATTCCACTACCCACCGTTACATCGAGATCGCCCCCTCATCAGTCACCTTCGGTGACAGCTTCCCCCCGAGGGGAAGCCTACGTGCTTTGCAACGAAACTCATTTTTTCGCGAAGAGAAAGTCTTACAAAAGGGAAGCCCGGATAGCCGTAAACTGAAACTGCAGGGTGGTCCGCCCGCGGAAGGTGTTTTCCTCAATGGTCCCCAACAGGTCTACAGCGGCGGGGGAGCCCAGGGCGGCGTATTCCTGGGAAAGACCGAAGCCCACCGCGTCGGCCACCTGGCCGAAGAGTTTTAGGTGTTCGTTTCGCTTTCCCATGAAGCGATAGCTTATGGCTCCCTTTGGGGTGGGACGGTAGCCCAGCAGGGCCAGGACGGGCTTTTCCACCTCCGGGCCATAGGGGGCGTGGGCCTTGAGCACCGCCAAAGCCTGGGGAAGGTCGGCTTCCGTCACCGTCAGGTCGTAGTACAGGGTGTCGTCGGGGGCGGGGATGGGATGGGCCTGGGTGTATTCCACCATAGCCAGGGCCATGGCGGGGTATTGGTCCTCCGCCACAGTGATGCCCGCCGCCCCCATGTGTCCCCCCAGCCGCTGGACGTGGGGGGCTGCGGCCTGAAGGAGGGGGGTGAGGTCAAAGTTCCCATAGGTCCGCCCGGAGCCCCGGAGCAGGCCGGGGGAGCTGGCGATCTCTGAGAACAGGAAGGTGGGCCGGCGGGTCTTCTCGCTGAGCTTGCCCGCCACGATCCCCACGATCCCCTCGGGCATCCCGGGGCAGCGGAGGACGAGAATGGGCTGGTCAGGGCTCTCCTGGGCGGCCAGCTGGGCGGCGGCCAGCCATTGGTCCGCCAGTTGCTTTCTGGTCTCGTTGATCCCCTGCATTTTCCATGCGAAGCCCTGCGCCTCTCTGGGGTCCTCCGAGAGCAGGGCTTTGAGCGTCGAGGCGCTGCCGGCGTTATACAGCCGCCCTGTGGCGTTGAGGATGGGGGCGGTTTGAAACTTGATGGTGTCCTCGTTGTAAGGCCGGGGAGAGAGGCCCAGCAGGGCCTGGATGCCGCTGGAGAGCTGACGGTACCACCTCTCCCGGTTGATCACCTGCAGGCCGGAGAGGACCAGATAGCGGTTGTCCCCGGTCAGGGGCACCACGTCGGCCAGGGTGCCGATGCAGGCCAGCACCAGCAGGTCGAAAAACAGCCCTTTCTTCTCGCTGCTGGTCTCCCCGGCGCAGAGGAATTCCGCCAGCTTATAGGCCAGCCCCGCCCCACAGTAGTGCTCATAGCCGTTGTGTTCCGGGTGGACGTGGGGGTCCACGATCACGTCCGCCGGGGGGAGCTGGGCCGGGGGCAGGTGGTGGTCGATGATGATGACCACGTTGCCGGCCTCCTTGGCCCGGGCGATGGGCTCCAGCCCGGTGATGCCGTTGTCCACGGTGATGAGCAGGGAACCCTGGATTCCCTGAATGAGCGTCTCTGAAATCCCATAGCCGTCGGTAAACCGGCGGGGAATGATGGTTCTGGGCTTTGCCCCCAAATGCCGGAAGAGCTTGGTGAGGATGGCTGTGGACGTGACCCCGTCGGCGTCATAGTCCCCCAAAATCACCACGGGCATCTGTTTTTCCAGGCAGTCCCCAATGAGCTGGGCGGCCTCGGGCAGGTTCTCAATCTGGCTGGGGTCCACCCGGGCTGGGCGGATCAGTTCCTCTGGGGTGGCCCCGGACAGGCCGGTGATGGCCTCCAGCACCGAACGGTAGTTTCCCCGTTGTTTCCATTCTGGCATAGCACGGTCCTCATTTCTGTTTCGTGTTCTGACTGATTATACCATAGACAGACAAAAAAGGTCAAATTCCGCCCCAAGGAATCCCGCTGTTTTCCTTGACAACGGGATCGGAAAGGTCTATCATACAACAATACAGACCAGCGGTTTGTAAAAAGGGAGGAAGCAACCATGGCAAGAAATAAGCACCCCGAAGAGACCGTCCAGCGCATCCTGTCAACCGCCGGCCGGCTGTTTTTGGAACAGGGCTACGACGGCACCTCCCTGCAGGATATCATCCGGGAAACCGGCCTGTCCAAGGGGGCCATCTACCACCACTTTTCCTCCAAGGAGGACATCCTGGAAAAGATCTGCTATCAGCTCGGCCTGGAAAACCAAGCCCGCTTTGCCAAAATCCGGGACGACAAGACCATGACGGGCCGGGAAAAGCTCCGGGAGATTTTCCGCTCGGCCATGTTCCACCCCAACCAGCAGCAGGCCCTCAGCGTGGTGCCCTACCTGCTGGACCACCCCAGGTTCCTGGCCATTGAGATCCGCAGCCTGCTCCAGATCGCGGCCCCGGACTACATCCAGCCCGTGCTGGAGGAGGGGATGGCCGACGGTTCCCTCCAGGTCCAGCACCCCCAGGCTCTGGCCGAGGCCCTTCTCTTTCTCACCGACCTCTGGCTCTGTCCCACCCTCCAGCCCATGACGTCCCAGGATATGTACGCCCGGTGCCAGGTGTTTAACCAGCTCACCCAGGGGATGGGCCTGGGCAGGCTTCTGGACGAGGATGTGATGGAGGCCTTCGCCCGGCGCACCCGCAGGGGAGAGCCGTCGTAAACCCGAACCCCCATAAACTGCTCAGCAATGGGCAGTTTATTTTAAGATATATACAAACCAACCGTCGGTATCTAAAGGAGGTACACCCATGGAACAACACCAACTGTTTCGACGAGATTTCATCCTACTGGTGGTGGGGCAAATCATTTCCCTTTTCGGAAACGCCATCTTGCGCTTCGCCCTGCCCCTCTACCTGCTGCGGCAGACGGGCTCCGCCGCCCTCTTTGGGGCGGTGACCGCCTGCGCCTTCCTTCCCATGGTTATTTTCTCTTTCCTGGGCGGGGGCATTGCCGACCGGGTAAACAAGGGAAAGATCATGGCGGTCCTAGACTTTTCCACAGCCCTGCTGACGGCAGCCTGCGGCCTCTTTTTGGGGCGGATGCCCCTGGTCCCCTTGATGCTGGGGGTGCTGATGGCTCTGTACGGCATCGCCGGCGCCTACCAGCCTGCCGTCCAGGCCAGCCTCCCTCTGCTGGCGACGGGGGAGAAGCTGGTCCAGGCCAACGCGGTGGTGAATATGGTCAGCACTCTGGCAGGCCTGCTGGGGCCGGTGATCGGCGGCGTCCTCTTTGGGGCCTTTGGCCTGACGCCGATTTTGGTGGTCAGTACCCTCTGCTTCCTGGCCTCAGCCGGGATGGAGCTCTTCCTCCGCATCCCCTATACCCGGCGGCAAATGACTGGGGGCCTGCTCCGAACGGCGGGGGAGGATATCCGCCAGAGCCGGGATTTTATCCGGCGGGAGAAGCCGGTGTTTCTCCGGGTCATTCTTCTCCTGGCCCTGTTTAACATGGTTCTCTCCGCAGCCCTCATTGTGGGGCTGCCGGTGATGGTCATCCAGTGCCTGGGTGGGTCAGACGCCCAGCTGGGCCTGACCCAGGGGGCCATGGGCCTGGGCGGTCTGGTTGGGGGAGGGGCCGCCGGTGGGCTGGCAAACCGCTGGCAGCTCCGTCACAGTTCCTCTTTGCTGCTGGCCTGCTCGGGGGCGGTGCTGGTGATGGGGCTGGCTCTGCTGCCGGGGGTTCCGGCCCAGATAGGTTATGCCCTGCTCACAGCCATGAGCTTTTGCACCATGGGGGTGGCCACCGTCTTTACGGTCCTCCTCCTGTCGGCCGTCCAGGGGCAGACCCCACCCCACCTGCTGGGAAAGATCATGGCCCTGGCCATGGCGGTGGCCAACTGCGCCCAGCCTGTGGGACAGGCCCTGTACGGCCTGCTCTTCGACGGCTTGGCCCATCATGCCTGGCTGGTCATGGCGGGGGCGGCCTTGGCCTCCGGCATCATCGCCCTGGCTGCCCGGCCCATCTTCCGGATTCTGGAGGAAGAAGTGGACCGCAACCCCGGCGGGCTTACGGTCCCATAAGATACCGCCAAGGGAAGTCCACCGCTTCCTCGGCATAGTCAATCCCCACTCTGGGGCCTTCTTGTATGGAAAAGGGGAGAAGGTCCTCAGCCGGTGTGGTCAGGCCGATGTCCTCCAGCCGGTCGCAGACGAAGAGGGTATCCCCCAGCAAAGAGCAGCCGTTTTCTGCCCGGGTGAGGGCCAGGGCTTTACACAGCTTGCCGGGGCCGTTGAGAAAGTGCTTCCGCTGATAGGCCGAGAGCTGTCCCAAAGGTTTTCCATACCGGTTTTGGGCCAGAAAATCGGGATTTCCCCGTGCCTGCCCGCCCCGAATCAGGACGGCGCAGGGCTCATTTTCCGGTTCCGTCACGAAATTCAGGCAGTGATACATACCATAGATGAGGTAGATATAAGCCGTGCCCGGCGGGGCGAAGAGGGTTTCCGTCCGGGCGGTTCGCCGGTAGTGATAGGCGTGGCAGGCTTTGTCCACCCGTCCGATATAGGCCTCGGTCTCGTTGATCCGCACCACCAGGGGGAGCCCATCCTGCACACGCACCAGATATTTCCCCAAAAGTTCCCGGGCCACCTGGCAGGTATCCCGGTTATAAAAGTCTTGCGACAGCTTCATGGCTGCCCTCCTTCCAATGGATGTTCTCCGGGGGTTCCTCCTCCCCCCAGACGCTGGCCCGCCAGTCCGGGCCGGCATAGGTCCGAAGAAATCCCCCTTCCTCCGGCGGCGTCTGGCCCCACTGGCGGCGCAGCCCCTGTCCTGTGTACTTACACCAGGCCTCCTTCCGGGTCCAGAGGGTATAAAAGGCGGGCCAATCCCCCCCCTCCGCCTGGAACCGGGCATATTCCGCCGCCGTCAGGGCATACCGGGGCAGGGAAGTTCCCCGGGGCCGGATTCGCTCAATGTCCACCCCCACCGGCCGGTCGGACAGGGCGCACAGGGTCAGCCTGCCGCTGTGGCTGAGGCTGAATTCCAGGTCGGGCCGGTGGGGAAAATAGGGCTTTCCCAGGGCAGTCCGGGCCAGGGGCGGCAGGGAAGTCAGGCCATATTCTCTTTCCAGAGCCCAGGCCAGCAGGGATTGGGCGGGGCAGTCCAGGGCGCCGTAGAGGGTCAACATGGGGCAGTCCTCCTTTTGAAAGAAAAAATACTGGGGGGAATGGGAGAAAAGCAGAGGGAAAGGCTTGCCAATTTCATGGGGATTGGATTATAATATTTGACTGACATTGTTATTCTGGAGACAAGCGCGGTATTTTTTGCCGCGTCCAGCCTATATTATAGCTGAATGGAAAAGGTGTGTAAACCATGGCAATCGATCGAATCCATGATTATATTGCGTCAGGAAAAAAGGCGCATTTGGTGGGAATAGGCGGCGTGTCTATGTCCCCTTTGGCGGAGGTCCTCCAGGGAGAGGGCCTCACCATCACCGGCTCTGACATGAAAGAGAGCGAGGCGGTGGAGCATCTGCGCTCTCTGGGCATCCCCGTGGTCATCGGCCACAAGGCAGAGAGCGTACAGGGCAAGGATCTGGTGATCCGCACCGCCGCTGTCCACGACGAAAACCCCGAGATCGCCGCCGCCCATGCCCTGGGGATTCCCGTCTTCGAGCGGGCCCAGGCCTGGGGCTCTATCATGCGGCGGTATGAAAACGCCCTGTGCATCTCCGGCACCCACGGGAAGACCTCCACCACCTCCATGTGCACCCACATCGCCATGGCGGCCCGAGTCGACCCCACGGTGATGATCGGCGGCACCCTGCCCATCCTGGGCACCGGCCACCGGGTGGGGAAGGGGGAAACCATCATTTTGGAGTCCTGTGAGTATTGTAACTCTTTCCTATCCTTCTATCCCACGGTGGCGGTTATCCTCAACATCGAGGCCGACCACCTGGACTTTTTCAAAGACCTGGAGGACGTGGAGCACTCCTTCCGGGCCTTTGCCGATCTGGTCCCCCCCGACGGCACCGTTTTGGCCAACGGCGAGGACGAGAACACCATGGAGGCCCTGAAGGGCAAGAAGGGGGTTGTCACCTTCGGCCTGTCTCACGGGGATTTCCACGCAGAAAACTTGGTCTGGAACCACGGCTTCCCCACCTTCGACGTGGTCTGGAACGGCGAGATCGCCGCCCATATCACCCTCCAGGTGCCTGGGGAGCACAATGTGAAAAACGCCATCGCCGCCGCCGCTGCCGCCCTGATCCTGGGCATCCCCAGCGAGGCCATCGCCCAGGGTCTCAAGGATTTCCGGGGGGCCGGCCGCCGCTTTGAGTACAAAGGCATGGTGAAGGGGGCCGCCGTCTATGACGACTACGCTCACCACCCTGGCGAGCTCAAGGCCCTGCTGGAAACCGCCGCCAAGCTGGACTACAAGCGGGTGATCTGTGCCTTCCAGCCCCATACCTATACCCGCACCAAGGCTCTGTTCTCGGAGTTTGCCGAGGTTCTCCGGCACGCGGATGTGACCTATCTGGCAGAGATTTACGCCGCCCGGGAGAAAAACGAGATCGGGATTTATTCCAAAGACTTGGCCGCCGCCATTCCTGGGGCCAAGGCCGCGGAGAATTTCGACCAACTCACCGACTGGCTGTATGACCAGGCCCGGCCCGGGGATCTCATCCTCACCGTGGGCGCGGGGGATATCTACACTGTGGGCGAAGAGCTGGTCCGCCGGGGCCAGGAAGAGGCCGAATGAGAAGAAAACCCGCCGGGGAGGGCCTTGACGCCCTCCCCGGTGCTGCATCAAGATCTCCCGCAAACTGTCTGGGGGAGGTTTGAAGAGGATAAAATATGGAGACAATGCAATTACACGAGATCCCCGGCTTTTCCTTCGGGCAGGTCCAGGACCTGAACGCCGGCACCGGCTGTACGGTGATCCTATGTCCCCAGGGAGCGGTGACGGGGATAGACGTCCGGGGTGGCTCCCCGGGCACCCGGGACACCGACGCCCTGGACCCGGTTTGCCACCGGGAGGTGGTCCACGCTGTGGTCCTCACCGGGGGCAGCGCCTTTGGGCTGGACGCCGCCGGCGGCGTTATGGAGAAGCTGGAGGAAGCGGGCATCGGACGGGACGTGATGGTCACTGTAGTCCCCAACGTCTGCGCTGCCGTCCTCTTTGATCTGAAATTCGGGTCGATGGACATCCGTCCCGATGTGGCCATGGGCTACGCCGCCTGCGAGGCCGCCCTGAAAGGGGGCCCCTTCCGGGAGGGAAACTTCGGCGCCGGCACCGGCTGCACCATTGGAAAGATCCGTGGCCCTCAGTTCGCCATGAAGGGGGGCATCGGTTCCTGTGCCTTCCGCCAGGGGGAGCTGATGGTGGGGGCTGTGGTGGCCTGCAACGCCATGGGCGACATTGTGGAGCACGGCCGCATCCTGGCCGGCGCCCGCAACGATGCCAACACCGGCTTTGCCGATACGGAAGCCTGGCTCCTGGCCCACAGCCAGCGCCAGCGGGACATTTTCAGCGGCAAGCCGGCGGGGGAGAACACCGTCATCGGCTGCGTGGTCACCAACGCTTCCCTGACCAAGGCCCAGGCCACCAAACTGGCCGCCGTGGCCCAAAACGGCATTGCCCGGGCCGTTCGCCCCGCCAACGCCACCTTTGACGGCGACTGTATCTTCGCCATGTGTCACGGCGCCGTCCAAGCCGACCCCGACGCCGTGGGAATTCTCGCTGCCCGGGCGGTGGAAGAGGCCATCTGCCGGGGCGTGAAGGCGGCGGAGACCCTCCACGGCTGTCCTGGCCTTCGGGACCTGCCCTTTGGGGATCAAAAATAAGAAATATCCTTTGTTTCATACGAAAACTCGTTAAAAAACTTTCGTTTTTTATCGCGCGAAGCGCGTCGAGTTTTGTATGAGACGGGGCGGTGCGAAGCACCGCCAGCACGCGTAGCGTGCGTGTTTCAAATGAAAGAATTTCATTTGAAATTAGTATTAGAAAGGAAGAAATCATGCAGAAAGTATCTGAATTAAAGTATGAGCGCCTTACCATTGAGGAATTTGCCAAAGAGGCCAAAGCCATCATCCAGCAGGTGAAGGAGGCCGCCTCCGCCCAGGAGGTCCTGGCCGCCCGAGACCGCTGCAACGACCTGATGGTCCGCCTGGAGACCGCTCAGGCCCTGTCCTACATGCGGTACAGCATTAACACCGCCGACGAGTTCTACCTGGCCGAGAAGGACTACTACGACGAGACCGGCCCCCAGGCCCAAAACCTGATGCTGGAGTACACCAAGGCCATGCTGGCCTCCCCCTTCCGCAAGGAGCTGGAGGAGAGCGGCGAGATCATCCCCCTGGTTTTCCGCTCCTTTGAGGTCGAACTGAAATCCATGTCTCCTGAGATCATCGAGGACATGGTGGAGGAAAACCGGGTGGTCAGCCAGTATTCTAAGCTGATGGCGGGGATGGAATTTGAATTCCGGGGGGAAAAACTCCCCCGGCCCATGCTGATGAAGTACGCCAAATCCCCCGACCGGGCCACCCGGAAGGAGGCCTATGAGGTTTTGGGTAAGACCCTGAAAGCCCACAGCCAGCAGTTGGACGGCATCTTCGACCAACTGGTCCACATCCGGGATCGGATGGCCAAAAAGATGGGCTACCAAAACTTTGTGGAGCTGGGCTATTACCGCATGGGCCGCCTGTGCTACGGCCCCCAGCAGGTGAAGGAGTTCCGGGAGAACGTCCGCCGGGACGTGGTCCCCGTGGTCTCCCGCCTGCGCACCGAGGTGGGGAAAAAGCTGGGGGTGGACACCCTCATGCTCTACGATTATGACCTCATCTTCCCCCAGGGCGACCCCGCCCCCAAGGGCGGCAAGGAGGAGATCTTCGCCGCCGCCAAAGCCATGTACCACGACATGAGTCCGGAGACGGGAGCGTTCATCGACTTCATGCTGGAGACCGAGGCCTTTGACGTGGAGTCCCGGAAGAACAAGTGGGGCGGCGGCTATTGCACCCACTTCATGGCCTACCACCAGCCCTTCATCCTGGCCAACTTCAACGGCACCGCCGGGGACGTGGACGTGGTGACCCACGAGGCCGGCCACGCCTTCGCTGACTACAAAACCGCGGGCAACAAATACGTGGTGGAGCTGGGCGTGGGCGGCATGGAGACCGCCGAGACCCACTCCATGAGCATGGAGTTTTTCGCCTGGCCCTATATGGACAAGTTCTTTGGGGAGGATGCCAAGCGTTACGAGTTCATGCACCTGCTGGACGCCCTGTCCTTCCTGCCCTATGGCACCATCGTGGACGACTTCCAGCGCCAGGTCTATGAAAACCCCAACTGGACCCCCGAGGAGCGCAAGGCCGCCTGGCGGAAACTGGAAGCAGAGTTCCGCCCCCACATCACCTTCGACGGTATCCCCTATCTGGAAGAGGGCACCCGCTGGCAGTACCAGATGCACATCTACGAGACCCCCTTCTACTATATTGACTACTGCCTGGCCCAGACGGCGGCCCTCCAGTTCCTTCTGGCCTCCCGAAAGGACTATGATGACGCCTTCCGGCGTTATGTCCACTTCCTCTCCCAGGGGGGTGAGAAGGTTTTCACCGACCTGCTCCAGGAGGCCGGCCTGAAATCCCCCTTCCAGGAGGGGGCCCTCAAAGCTGTGGCCCAGGAGAGCGAGGCCCTGCTGCGCCAGTTGGAGGCAGCCATGGAGCCGTAAGATTCCAATGGGAAAAAGCGCGCAAGAGACGGTGGCCTCTTGCGCGCTTTTGTGCTATACTGAAAGAAAACATATCTTCACACGGAAAGGAAAGCGGGAACATGAAAATCGAGCAATTTGTTATGGCTTACCAGGTGGAGCAGGACCGCCTGCGGGCTCTGCTGCCCGAGGGCTATACCTCCCTTCGCCCTGTGCTCCGGCTAAACGCGGAAATTCGCGGGGCGGGAGAGGGGCGGGAGACCTTCTACCTGGAGTACAACACCCCGGTGGCGGCCTTTGGCAAGCGGGGCTGGCTGAACATCGCCCACTGGGAGAGCCCCGAAACGGCGGTGACCTGCGCCCGGTCGGGAAAGAGCGTGACCTTCCAGACGCCTTTCCTCCAGATTACCTACACCGGCGTGGGGCTTCAGGGAGGCTGCCCCGCGGAACGGGACAACGACGGGTGCTTCTTTTTGGCGGGCCCCGTTCCATTCCGCCCCGCCGAGGCCATTGACCAAAAGAAGGAGTTCTGTGACTGCGCCTTTCAGTGGCGCTTTACCCCGTCAGACGCCCAGGGGGTCAGCGTGGGGGGAAGCTCAATCCCCGCCCTGCCCACGCCGCCGGAAAAGACCTATGCCAGGCAGCCCCTTTCTCCCCAGGCTGCGGCGGCCATCCAGTGTGAGCAGATCTTGGGGGCGTACACGGTGGCCTTCACCCGGGAAAGAAACCCCTCCTGGGCGCCCTTCTGCCGTGGATAACCCTTGACTTTCCAGGGCTTGCGTGATACATTGATACTACCGAACTATGGGTTTAAAGCTGTAAAGGGAAAAGTATCTGGCTTGCCCTTTTGTCCCACAAAAAGAAAGGACCGTCCAACCATGCCTGTGATTGATTTTTTGGAACGCAATGTCAAGCTCTATGGGGATGAAACCGCCCTGGTAGAGCTCAACCCCGAGATGAAAGAGACCCGCCGGATGACCTGGAAGGAGTACGACCTGATCCAGCCCACCACCGACGTGCCCTACCGCCGGGAGATTACCTGGAACGTCTTCAACGAGAAGGCCAACCGCTTTGCCAACATGCTCATCTCCCGGGGGGTGAAAAAGGGGGATAAGGTGGCCATCCTCATGTATAACTGCCTGGAGTGGCTCCCCATCTACTTTGGCGTGCTGAAAACCGGCGCCCTGGCGGTGCCCTTTAACTTCCGCTATTCCGCCGACGAGATCCAGTACTGCGCCGACCTGGCCGAGGTTCAGGTGCTGGTCTTCGGTCCTGAGTTCATCGGGCGGATCGAGAGCATCGCCGACAAGCTCAGCAAGGGCCGCCTGCTCATCTATGTGGGGGACAACTGCCCCACCTTCGCCGAGAGCTACCGGGAGCTGTCCGCCGACTGCTCCTCTGCGCCTCCCCAGGTCCTCATCACCGACGATGACGACGGCGCCATTTACTTCTCCTCCGGCACCACGGGCTTCCCCAAAGCCATCCTACATAAACATCGCAGCCTGACCCAGGCCGCCGAAATGGAACAGAAGCACCACCAGATCGGCCATGACGACGTCTTCCTGTGCATCCCGCCCCTGTATCACACCGGCGCCAAGTTCCACTGGATGGGCAGCCTCTTCGCCGGCAGCAAGGCCGTTTTGCTGAAGGGCGCCACCCCGGAGATCATCCTGAAAGCGGTCTCCGACGAGCAGTGTACCCTGGTCTGGCTGCTGGTGCCCTGGGCCCAGGACATCCTGGACGCCATCGACAGCGGGGCGGTCAATCTGGACGACTATCTGCTGGACCAGTGGCGGCTCATGCACATCGGCGCTCAGCCGGTGCCCCCCAGCCTGATCCACCGGTGGAAAAAGATCTTCCCCCACCACCTGTACGACACCAACTACGGCCTCTCCGAGTCCATCGGCCCCGGCTGTGTCCACCTGGGTGTGGAAAATATCCGCAAGGTGGGCGCCATCGGCAAGCCGGGCTACCTGTGGCAGGCCAAGGTGGTGGACGAGCAGGGCAACGAGGTGCCCCAGGGCCAGGTGGGAGAGCTGGCGGTCAGCGGCCCCGGCGTGATGCAGTGCTACTACAAAAACCCGGAGGCCACCGAGCAGGTGCTCAAGGGAGAGTGGCTGTACACCGGCGACATGGCGGAGGTGGACCCGGAGGGCTTCATTTACCTGGTGGACCGGAAGAAGGACGTGATTATCTCCGGGGGCGAGAACCTGTACCCGGTGCAGATTGAGGACTTTTTGCGCAAGTTTGACAAGGTGAAGGACGTGGCGGTAATCGGTCTGCCCGACCACCGGCTGGGCGAGATCGCCGCCGCCATTGTGGAAATCAAGGAGGGGGTCTCCTGCACGGAGGAGGAGGTGCGGGCCTTCTGCCAGGAGCTGCCCCGGTACAAGCGGCCCCGCCGGATCATTTTCGACCAGGTGCCCCGCAACCCCACCGGCAAAATCGAGAAGCCGGTGCTGCGGGAGCGCTACTGCCGGGGCCGGCTGGTGGAGGCACAGATTACGCAGTAAATGTGAAGAACTGGATGAAATACATTGACTTTATTGTAAGAAAGTGATAAAGTAAAACCGT
>JALERU010000031.1 GCA_022764045.1 Clostridiales bacterium
CGATCGGAGGAGGTGTTTGGTTTGCCGAATATCAAGTCTGCAAAGAAGCGTGTTCTGGTCAATCAGACAAAGGCCGCAAGAAACAAGGCCGCAAAGTCCGCACTGAAGACTCAGCTGAAGTATTTTGACGCTGCTATCAACGAAGGCAACCGCAGCGAGGCCGATAAGAGATACAAGGAAGCGGTCAAGGCTGTGGATCAGGCTGCTGCCCGTGGCCTGCTGCACAAGAATACCGCAGCCAACCGCAAGAGCAAGATGACGCTGCGCCTGAACAAGATCCCTCAGTAATTTGATGGAGCACGAAAAACCGTCTGACAAACTCAGACGGTTTTTTTATTTTTCCCCGGGATATCCTATCCTTGCCTGCGTCCCATTGACAACCGGGGAAAAATAGAGTATGATGCGACCAGAAAAAGGGAGTAGCTGCCACAAGGAATTGTGGAGCCGCGGCGTCAATACACGGGCGAGTTTCGCCCCGCTTCGGTTTGAAATGGCGAGACTTTTGGATCAATGCCAGGGCGCATTGGCACAAAAGGCCTCGCTTTTTTGTATGCCCGGCGCCCAGAGAAAGGAAAGGAACCTATGAATCCATCCCAAACAAACCTCTGTTCTACCCCTTATCCCTTGAACTCCGGCCAGCGGAAATCCCTCTGGGGCCGGCTGGCCATCCGCCTGGGGATCTTTCTGGCCCTGGTGCTGGGGGTGGTCCTGGCGGGCAGGCCTCTGCTGGGGCTGTGCATGCCCTTTCTGCTGGCTCTGGTCTTTACCTGGCTCACCGAGCCCCTGCTTTGGTTTTTCCACAGCCGGTGGAGAGTGCCCAGGGGCCTGATGTCGGTTTTGCTCATTTTGCTGCTGGTGGGGGCCATCGGAGGCCTCATCTCCGCCCTGGTCTGGAAGGGCTGGACGGAGCTGTCCGCCCTCTGGGGCAACTGGGACCAGCTTTGGTCGGCCTTCCGGGAGACCTATCACCAGCTCAGCCACACCTTTGACGGCTGGCTGGCCTATCTGCCCCAGCAGGTCCAGGAGACGGTGTGGGGCCTGTCGGACCGGCTGCTGGCCTGGCTGGAGGAGCTGGCCGGAAGCCTGGTGCCCCGGACCACCTCTGCGGTGCGGAGCATCTCCTCCTTTGTGCTGGCCTTTTTCTTCTTCCTGCTGGCCTGGTACTTTACCGCCGCCGACTATCCCAACCTGCGCCGGGTCGTCCGGGAGAAGATCCCCCGCAGCGTCCGCCGCATCGGCGTCCAGGCCCGGGGGGCCTTTTCTGCGGCCTTTGGGGGCTATCTCAAGGCTGAGGCCCTGGTCTCCCTGGGGGTCACGGGGATTTTGCTGGTGGGCTTTGCCCTGCTGCGCCAGCCCTATTGGGTGCTGCTGGCGGTGGTGCTGGGGGTGCTGGACTTTATCCCCATCATCGGCGCGGGCACGGTGATGGTCCCCTGGGCGGTGGTCCTGCTGGTTTTGGGCAACTGGGAGCGGGCCCTGGCCCTGCTGGCGGTGTGGGGGGTCATCTGCCTCTTCCGCCGGATGGTGGAGCCCAAAATCGTGGGGGACCAAACCGGCCTGCACCCCCTTTTGTCCCTGTTCGCCATCTATGTGGGCATGAAGATCGGCGGTGTGCTGGCCATGATCCTGGCCCCGGTGCTGCTGCTGATGCTCCGCAACCTGTGGCGGGTGGGGATGTTCCACGCCACCTGGCGGGACCTCACCGCCGCCGCCCACGACATGGCCGCCCTGCTGCACCGGGAGACGGAGGAGGAAAGTATCCACAATTTTGAGAATTTTGTGGAAAAGACAGGGGAAGATGGGGAAGTTCAAAGAATGGAGACGGAAAGTTAAAAGTTTTTCTATGTTGATTTCACGAAATCTTCATAAATGAAAGCTATACTGTCTACAGTAAAAAAGCCCGGGCCCCTTTCCCAGGCGGGCCCTCGGCCCAGAATCAAATGACACAGATCGGAACAAACTGGAGGCATACTTATGGACTATTATGGCAACGACAAGAACGGGCAAGATCCCTTTTCTTCCGGCAGCGGCCCCGATTTTTCCGGCGGCTTTGGCCCAGAACCCCAATTCAGCGGCTCTGTTTTCCACGAGACCCCTCCCGCAAGCAGGCACCGCGACCCCAAAAGCCCCAAGAAAAAGGGGGCCCTGAAGCTGGTAGCCCTCTGCCTGGTCTGTGCTCTGGTGGGCGGCCTGGTCCATCCGATCTATACCTCCTTGTCCGGGGGGAATCAGACCACCCTGTACACCGGCAACCGCACCCCCACCCAGGTGGAAACCGTGGGGGTGGACACGGAGAAGGAGCTGTCCACGGCGGAAATTTACGCCAACTACGTAAACTCCTGCGTGGGTATCACCGTGGACATCGTCAGCACCAACATCTTCGGCCAGACGGTCACCGGTGCTGCCGCCGGCTCGGGCTTCGTCATCACCGAGGACGGCTACATCCTCACCAACTACCACGTCATCGACGGGGCCAACTCCATTAAGGTGACCTTCGCCGACGGCAAGGAGTACACCGCCACCTACGTGGGGGGCGAGGAGGCCAACGACATCGCCGTCATTAAGATCGAGGCCTCGGGACTCACCCCCGTCATCATCGGAAAGTCCACCGACATGCTGGTGGGAGAGCAGGTGACCACCATCGGCAATCCCCTGGGTGAGCTCACTTTCTCCGAGAGCACCGGTATCATCTCCGCCCTGAACCGCTCCATCACCATGAGCGACGGCACCAAGATGAACATGATCCAGACCGACTGCGCCATCAACTCCGGCAACTCCGGCGGCCCCCTGTTCAACAGCCACGGGGAGGTCATCGGCATCGTCTCGGCCAAGTATTCCTCCAGCTCCAACAGCTCCGCCGCCTCGGTGGAGGGCCTGGGCTTCGCCATCCCCATGGACGACGTGGCAAATATGGTCTCGGAGCTGGTTACCAACGGCTACGTCACCGGCAAGCCCCTCATGGGGATCTCTGTGGGGGATGTGGAGCAGAGCGTCCAGTCTTACGGCGTGCCCGCCGGCGCGGTGGTCAAGGTGGTCACCCCCGGCCTGTGCGGGGAGAAGGCCGGCCTGCAGGCCGGCGACGTCATCACCAAGATCGACGACACCGAGGTCAAGAGCGGCAATGAGCTCATCACCGCCAAAAACAACTACAAGCCCGGGGATACCGTGACCCTCACCGTCTATCGCGGCGGGGAGACTCTGACGGTGAAAGTGACCCTGGAGGAATCCACCCCGGAGAAAACAGCCCAACAGGACCAGGCCCAGCAGGAGTATCAGCAGTCGCAGCAACAGCAGCAGCAACAGCAGCAGCAAGGCAGCAGCGGCTGGCCCTTCGGTGGGTTTGGGTATTGAGATAGAGTACAAGAAAATGCGATATCGCCGGGGACGGCTCCTGTTCAGGGGGCCGTCCCTTTGGCGTTGTATGTGGTTGCGTTATTTTTCTATCCGCCGTTATTACCGTATCGCCCCCTCATCAGTCAGCTGCGCTGACAGCTTCCCCCCGAGGGGAAGCCTACGTGCTTTGCTATGTTGAGGTTATTACTACGATATTTTTCTACATAAACCCTACAGGGCTTGTCAAAAGCCTTCCCCTGGGGGGGAAGGTGGGCCGGCCCTTCGGGCCGGGTCGGATGAGGGCGGGCGTTGAGGATTCCACAGCGTAGGGAATAGCCGCACCGGCGCAAGGTTACTGCTCCACGGGGAAGGTCAGCTCCCCGATGGTGACGCTCTCGATGGTATCCAAGGGGATGATCTCAATAAAGCGGCAACTTCTGGTGTATAAGGTCTTTCCATCCCGATCCATGATGCTGCTGGATTCACCCTTGAAGACGTCCATGGTGGAGCCGTCCTTCCTGGTGAGGGAGACCGGCAAAGCCATGATCGCCCGGCCCAGGGGGGCGTCTTCATAGGAGGCGAAGGGATCGCTCATCATGTCTTTCTCCCAGTCAATGACCTTGTCGAAGGAGCTCTGGATGGTCACGGACAGGGGAGAGATGAGGATGGTGTCTACCGTGGCGGTCTCGCCCTTTACCGGGATGGACTGGTCGGTAGCCAGAACAAGGGAGCTGTCCGCATAGTCCAGGGAGAAGGTGAGCTTCCAGGGGCCGGCGGCGATGGGGTCGGCGTTGTCAGCCCAGATTTGGTCGAAGGAGCCGAAGCAGAGGCTTTCAAAGGTCCTTGTGGTGGCGCCTTTGGGAACGCCACCGGGATGGTTTTGCTCCTCAATAAATTGGATGGACGGGTCAGAGGGGTCGGCGTCGTAGAATCGATAGGATGTGTCGGCGTAGCCATCTTTGTGAAAGGCATAGGTGAGGAACCGATCTTCCGTTCCGTCTTGGTACCCCGGCAGAGGCAGGGGCGTCCCGTCCTCGGGGGTGATTGAATAGACGATGGCATAGCAGGCCTGGTCTCCGATGATGGCATCCACCGAGATGGTCAGGCCGTCGGCCGTGGCGCTGACGCCCACGGGGTGGCCCATTTCATTGAGAATTTCTGTTTGGGTTGGAGAAGCGCCAAACAGACCCGCAAAGACCTCTCCGACAGATTTTAATGCTCCGGTGGCCCCGGCGGTCCCCAAAGAGAGGAGCAGCACAACCACCACGGCCACGGCAATGGTCTGGGAGCGGCGGAAGGAATTGGGTTTCTTCCTGGATACGACCTTCCGATCAGGCTTGTCCTGGGCGCACCGGGCGGCCAAGCGTCTGCCCATGGCCTGGGCCTTGTCCTCCGGCATGGTGATCTGGTCAAAGGTTTTTCGATAGTGCTGGTCCATAGCCATCCTCCTTTAATTGGTTCCGCAATCGGTTTCTGGCCCGGTGGAGCCGCATGGACACGGCCGACGGGCTCACATGTAAGATTTGGGCGATCTCATGGCAGGAATAGCCCTCGTAATAATGCAGGTGGATGGTGACCCGGAGCTTTTCCGGCAGGGCCATCACCGCCTCAAAGAGGGCGCTTTCCTCTGGGTGGGAAAAGGAGATGTTCTCATCCAGGGGTTCCCACCCCCACCGCTTTCTGGCCCGGGCCAGGTCCCGGCAGCCGTTCACCGTCACCTGGGCCAACCAGGCCTTCTCCTTGCCGGGGGCAGGGGGGGTCGCTGTCCAGGAGCTTGAGAAAGACCGTCTGGACCATGTCCTCGGCGTCGTGGATTGAGCGCAGAGAGGTCAGGGCCAAGCGATAGATCATGTTGTGATACTGGTCGAACAGGGGAGAAACTCCGCTTCTGTCATGGAGGGAGCCTCCTTTCTTTTGGTTTGAGGCCTCGTAGGTAAGACGTTTGAGGGCGGGCTTTCCACACATTTTGGGGAAACTTTTTGAAAATTTTTTTGGTCTGACGAGCAAGGGGCCTTGGGAATCCCCCCACCCTCCTAATTTAACAGAGGTTTCCGAAACATTCCATCCCCCCGCGTCGCAGACTTCCGCTTTTCCCATGAGCGCCCGCAGGCGCCATGGAAGGGAGCAACCGGGCGTAGCCCGGCTCTTAGCGGGTCGCAGGTCGGGCTGCAACTCCCAAAATTGAAAGCCCAGCGAAGGGGGTTCCAATTTTTATTCCCTTGACACCCTTCCGATTTTGGATATAATTGAACTATTGTGGCGAATTGCCGTCTCCGAATCTTGATCGAGCGGCTTTGAAATACCCATTATCAAAAATCGCCGGACCACCGGCGGAGAAGGAGTCAAGAGATGCTTTCCAATTCTGAGAAGACCATGGAAAAGATTGTGGCCCTGTGCAAGGGCCGGGGGTTTGTCTTCCCCGGCAGCGAGATCTACGGGGGCCTTGCCAACACTTGGGACTACGGTCCTTTGGGCGTGGAACTGAAGAACAACGTGAAAAAGGCCTGGTGGAAGAAGTTCGTCCAGGAGAACCCCTATAACGTGGGTCTGGACGCCGCCATTCTGATGAACCCCCAGGTGTGGGTGGCCTCCGGCCACGTGGGCGGTTTCTCCGACCCCCTCATGGACTGCAAGGAGTGCAAGGAGCGCTTCCGGGCCGATAAGGTCATCGAGGGCTGGTGCGAGGAAAACGGCTTTGACCTGGGCAAATCCGTGGACGCCCTGAGCCAGGCCGAGATGAAGGCCTTTGTAGACGAGCACAACATCGGCTGCCCCTCCTGCGGCGCCCACAACTGGACCGACATCCGCCAGTTTAACCTGATGTTCAAGACCTTCCAGGGGGTCACCGAGGACGCCAAGAACACCGTCTATCTCCGCCCCGAGACCGCCCAGGGCATCTTTGTCAACTTCCAGAACGTCCAGCGGACCACCCGGAAAAAGCTCCCCTTCGGCGTGTGCCAGGTGGGCAAGTCCTTCCGCAACGAGATCACCCCCGGCAACTTCACCTTCCGCACCCGAGAGTTTGAGCAGATGGAGCTGGAGTTCTTCTGCAAGCCCGGCACCGAGCTGGAGTGGTTCGGCTACTGGAAGGAGTTCTGCCACAACTGGCTGCTGAACCTGGGCATGCGGGACGAGAACCTCCGCCTGCGGGACCACGACCCCGAGGAGCTCTCCCACTACTCCAACGCCACCACCGACTTTGAGTTCGCCTTCCCCTTCGGCTGGGGCGAGCTGTGGGGGGTGGCCTCCCGGACCAACTACGACCTGAACGCCCACCAGACCACCTCCGGCAAGGACCAGACCTACTTCGACCAGGAGTCCGGCGAGCACTACATCCCCTTTGTCATCGAGCCCTCCCTGGGCGCCGACCGGGTCACCCTGGCTTTCCTGGTAGACGCCTACGACGAGGAAGTGGTGGGCCAGGACAAGAAGGGCAACGACGACATCCGCACCGTCCTCCGCCTCCACCCCGCCCTGGCCCCCTTCAAGTGCGCCGTGCTCCCCCTGTCCAAAAAGCTGGCCGGAGCCGCCGAGGAAATCCGGGCAGAGCTGGCCAAGGACTTCATGGTGGACTATGACGAGGCCGGCTCCATCGGCAAGCGCTACCGCCGCCAGGACGAGATCGGTACCCCCTACTGCATCACCGTGGACTTCGACACCGTGGGCGACGGGGAAAAAGAAGCCGACCACTGCGTCACCGTCCGGGACCGTGACACCATGGAGCAGGTCCGCCTGCCCATCACGGAGCTGAAGGCTTACCTCCAGGAGAAGATGGCATTTTAACCAAATATCATAAAAATTCTGTAAATTTTGCAGGATTTCAGTTGCAAACGGGAAGAATTGCGTCTAAATATAAGATAAGCACGTTCTAACAGGCATTTTCTGGGGGCGGGCGCGGGCTTTCTGACGGGGCCTGCCCCGCCCCTGGGGTGCATTTGGCGATCAGCAGATCGCCCCCAAGGACCCGGTCTCCCTCCCCCAGGGGAAGGGCCGGCCAAAGGAGGATACCATGAAACAACCCGAAAAAAAGTTTGACAAAACCCAGCCCGGCAAGGACCAGGGCTTTTCCCTGGCCTGGTGCCTGGCCCATGACAAGCTTTACAGCCGGGAAGTGCCCGGCCTGCTGCCCTATCTGTACATCATCCCCTTTTTCCTGGCCTATCTGGTGCTGGACATCTCCCTCCGCTTCACCTACCGGGGCATGGGGATTGTGGGGGTGAAGTATCTGCCCGCCTGCCTGTTCACCCTGGGCTGGGCCCTCATCATGGCGGGTCTGGTCTTTTTCCTGCCCAAGGCCCCCCGGTGGTTTTTCCGGTGTGTGCCCCTGGTCACCTGCGTGGTGATCACGGTGACCCACAGCGGGTTTATGAGCGCCTTTCGCCGGTTCTTCTCCTTTTCGGTGCTCACCTACGGGGGCACGGGGAGCTTTATGGACGCCTCCTACATCAGCATCAACTGGAAGGTGGTGGCGGGCTGTACCATCACGGTGCTGCTGATGATGACCTCGGGGCGTCTGCTGAAGGTCATCCCCCCCAAGCCCGTGAAACAGTCGGTGCTCACCGGCGTTGGGGTCTTTGTGGTGGGCATCGTGCTGGTGGTCTTCACCCACGTCCACTTCTTCCCGGTGGTGGACACGGTGATCTGGCAGAGCGACGCCGACAGCGCCCAGCGCACCGCCTACCACGAGATGAACGACACCACCAATGCCCTCATGGTCAGCGGCCTGTATCAGTACACCGTCCGGGACCTGTGGCGGCAGCTCTTCCCCACCGACGTCCTCAGCGACGAGGAGCGCCAGCAGATCGACGACTACGTGGCCCAGTATGAGGCCAACCAGAAGGACAACCAGTACACCGGCCTCTTGGCCGGGAAAAACGTCATGATGATCCAGTTGGAGGCCATCGACACCTGGATGCTCACAGACTACATGCCCAACCTGGCCAAGCTCAAGGCCGAGGGCATCTCCTTCGTCAACCACTACACCCCGGCCTATATCACCGCCGGCACCTTTAACACCGAGTTCATGGCCAACACCGGCCTGCTCCCCGCCACCGGCGGCATCCCCACCGCGGTGTATACCGACAACAGCTTCCCCTACTCCATGGCGAATCTCTTTGAAAAGGCCGGCTACCGGTCCCAATCCTTCCACAACAGCGACGGGACAGTCTATGACCGGGACCATATCCACCCCAACCTGGGCTATGAGAAGTATCACAGCGGCACGGACATGGAGATGGAGACCCACGCCCTGGACCGGCATCTCATCAACGGCTTTGACGAGATGACCGCCGCCGACCCCTTCTACTCCTTCCTCATCACCTACTCCGCCCATGGGCCCTATGGAGAGGAAAACCCCATCTATCAGGCCAACGCCCAAGAGGCCAAGGCCGCGGCCAAGCGCACCGACGGCAACTATGTCTACGCCGTGGCCGGGGCCATTGAGACCGACCGCTTCATCGGCGAGCTCATGGACAAGCTGGAAGAGCGCGGCCTGCTGGAGGACACGGTGCTCATCTTCTATGCCGACCACTACGACTACTACATGATGGACGACACCCTGAACATGGAGCTCAAGGGCGTGGACAACATGAACCTGCTCCAGCACACGGACTTCTTCATCTGGTCGGCCGACCTGGAGGCTGCCCAGATCGACAAGGCCACCTCCACCTTGGATATCCTGCCCACCGTGGCCAACCTCTTTGGCCTGGACACCACCGGGGCGTTCCTGGCCGGACACGACGCCCTGGGGGACCAGGGGGGGTACGTTTTCTTTGCCGACGGAAGCTGGTTTGACGGGACCACCTATTGGTCCAGTAAGAGCGGCGACGGCGGGGATGCCCAGCGGACGGCGGAGATTAGTCAGGTGACGACGCTGAGTAACCGGGTGTTGTCGGGGGATTATTATCGGGAGGAGTGAGCTTCTTGGGCCGTAGCTTGTGGCCGTAGGGGGCCGGCCTTGGGGGCCGGGACGAGCCATGGCGCACACTGCGCCGTGGTTTGCCCTCGCCGGGCGGGCAGCCTGCCCGGCTGGGGGTCCATTTCTCTGGAGAAATGGACGAAAGAGCACCAGGGGCTGCGGCCCCTGGACCCCGGGGCTTTTTATGGGCCGCTGGCTGCCGCTCGCTCATTTTTAGGATCGAGAAAACTTGCGCCCCCTGTGGAACCACACTTCTACTCTAAAATCGAATGGGCGGTTCGCAGCGCGGGGAGTAGGTGGGTTGGAAGCCTGCCACGGCAAAAGGTGGCAAAGGTATTCCTCTACCCGCCGTCACTACCATATCGCCCCCTCATCAGTCAGCTGCGCTGACAGCTTCCCCCCGAGGGGAAGCCTACGCTACTTCGATACGTTGTGATTTTTGCTACGGTAGGTTTCTACAGTAAGCCGTACAGGGTCTGCCAATCGCCTTCCCCTGGGGGGGGGAAGGTGGGCCGGCCGCAGGCCGGGTCGGATGAGGGCGAGCCTGGAGGATTCCACGGCGTCGGTAATAGCCGCACCCACCCCACCCCTAGCGTCGCAGACTTCCGGCTTCCGCAGAAGCCGGAACAAAGTAAAATCATTTTTTCGCCGGCTCCGCCGGGGAAAAAATTCTTCTCGGCCCGGGAGTGCCTGGCTCCGCCAGGCGCGGTTCGGGCCGCAATTCCCAAATTTGGGAGCCCAGCGAAGCGGGTCCCAAATTTCGTCTCCTCAAGGAGGTTTCCTTCCATGCACACCAAACAAAAACTCCCCCGCTCCGCCTTGCTCACCCTTCTGCTCCTTCTGGCGGCGGGGCTGGTCATCAGTGCCTTCTCCCTGTCCCTGTCAGGCTGGAACGGCATCCACTGGGACGGCAGCCCGGCGTTCTTTTTCTGGAACACCCTGCCGGTGCTTCTGCTGCTGGGCCTGCTCTGGCTGGCCTTTGGACAGGCCTGGCTGGCCTGCCTGATCACCGGGACGCTGATTTTCCTGCTCACCGGGGCCAATTACTTCAAGGTCCTGTTCCGGGACGATCCCATGCTCTGGGGGGACCTCTTCCGGATTCGGGAGGGGGTCCAGATGTCCGACCAGTATCAGGTGGAGCTCACCCCCACCATGTTTTTGTGGATCGGGGTGATGGCGGCCGCCACGGTGATCCTCTTTTTCCTGGGCCGGGGTAAGCCCGGGGCCACCCTGCGCCTGCTGGCCCTGACGGCGGTGGGGATGGTCAGCCTGGCCTGCTTCTACTACATTTACCCCAACGACCAGCGGTACACCGCCCTGGCTGGGGACTACGCCCAGGACGAGGGGGAGGCCTATGCCGCCACGGGGGTGGTCTATCCCTTCTTCCACAGCGCGGGGGATTATTACGACTCCTCTTCCTCCTACGACGAGCGGGCCGCCCGTCAGGCCTATCACCAGTATGAAGACGCCGTCATCCCTCCCGAGAAAAAGGTGAACCTCATCTCCATCCAGATGGAGGCCTTCGCCGACCTCTCCCTCTATGACATCGACGGCCTCTCCCCCCAGGTGTACAAGGATTTCCACGAGCTCCAGGCCCAGAGCTATTCCGGGGTCCTGATCACCGACATCTTTGCCGGTGGGACCACGGAAACCGAGTGGGCAGTGCTCACCGGAGGCAACCGCCACGATGATTTCGCGGTGAAAACCGACTCTGTGGCCTGGTATCTCAAGAGCCAGGGCTACACCGCCAACGGCTCCCACCCCTGCCGGGACTGGTTCTATGACCGGAAAAACGTCAACCCCAACCTGGGCCTGGACGACTATCTCTTCACCGACAACTACTACTACCAGTTCGTGGAGGAGGGGGCCGACGTGGCCTATGACAACATCTTCTTCCCGGATCTCATGGACCGGCTGACGGAATACTTTGACACCAATTCCGCCCCCCTCTTCTCCTTCAACGTGACCTACCAGGGCCACGGCCCCTATAACACCGAGAAAACCTATTGGGGGGACCACTTCTGCACGGGAAATTACACCCAAGCCGCCCGGAACGCCCTGAACAACTACTTCTACGTGATCCAGGACAGCTCGGCCTATCTCAAGGAATTCACCCAGTACCTGGAGGGCCGAGAGGAACCCGTCGTCCTTCTCCTTTACGGGGACCACAAACCCTGGATGGGCAACAGCGGCTCCATCTACAAGGAGGAGCTGGGGATCAGCCTGGACACCACCACCGAGGAGGGCTTCCGCAACTACTACGAGACCTGGTACATGATCTGGGCCAACCAGGCCGCCAAGGACCTGCTGGGCCAGAGCTTCCAGGGCCAGGGGCCGGAACTCTCCCCTTGCTTCCTGATGAACCAGGTCTTTGAGCTCATCGGCTGGGAGGGCTCGGCCTATATGCAGGCCCAGCGGGAGACCGCCCACACCCTGCCCGTCCTCCACACCACTGGCTGGGTGGTGGAAAACGGGGTGCTCACCCCGGAGCCCTCCCCGTCGGCCCAGGCCAGGATGGAGGACTTTCAGAATCTCTCCACCTATGACCGAAACCGGTTCCGGTGAGACCCCGCCAAACCTCCGGTCCATTTGACCGGTTTTCCTGGGAAAAAATGAAAAAACCTCCCTGATCTCTTGAGATAAGGGAGGTTTTGTGCTATGCTTTAATATGTATACTTATTTGCGTTTTTCTTCCGCCCCCTTTTCTTATACCAAACCTCAATGAAAAGGATGCGTTCGTTACCGGGCGCAAAGCCTTGTAATAGCAGGAGGCTGGTAGCGAATTAAAGTTCTTTTTGCATCCTTTTTCTTTCAAGAAAAAGGATGCGGGGTGGAGCAAGCATAGAAATCTTCCGGAAACCGAGGTCCCAACCATGAAATATCAGCAGTGGAACATCGCGCAGCGGTCCCAGGAGGCCTTCCAGGCCATGGAGCGCCAGGGGGTCCCCTCTCTGGTGGCCGCTACTCTCTGTGCCAGAGGGCTCACCGACCTGGAGGAGGCCAAGGGGCTGCTCTCCAGCGGGGAGGACCAGCTCTGTGACCCCTTCCTGATGAAGGACATGGACCTGGCTGTGGCCCGGGTGAGCCGCGCCCTGGGCAACGGGGAGAAGATCGCCATCTACGGAGACTACGACGTGGACGGCATCACCTCCACCTGCCTGCTCACCCACTACCTGCGCGCCCAGGGAGGCGACGTCTGCTATTACATCCCCAACCGCCTGTCCGAGGGCTACGGGGTGAACAACGAGGCCGTAGACCGTCTGGCCGAGCAGGGGGTTGGGCTGATTATCACCGTGGACTGCGGCATCACCGCCCTTTCCGAGGTCCGCTACGCCGCCAGCCTGGGCATCGACGTGATCATCACCGACCACCACGAGTGCAAGGAGAAGATCCCCGCCGCCGTGGCGGTGGTGGACCCCCACCGGAAGGACTGTCCCTATCCCTTTAAGGACCTGGCCGGGGTGGGGGTGGCCCTGAAGCTGGTGATGGCCCTGGGAGGCGAGAAACGCTACCGGGCTCTCTTTTTGGAATACGCGGACCTGGCCGCCGTGGGCACTGTGGCCGACGTGATGAAGCTGCTGGGAGAAAACCGGACCATCGTCCGGGTGGGCCTGAACCACCTGAAGAAGACCCGCCGCCGGGGCCTTTACGCCCTCATGGTCGAGGCCGGCACCCTGAACCGGGCCATCACCTCCACCACCGTGGGCTACTGCCTCTCCCCCCGCATCAACGCTGCCGGGCGCATGGGCCGGGCCGCCATGGCCGCCGAGCTCATCCTCACCGAGGACCCGGTTCGGGCCGAGACCCTGGCCCAGGAGCTGTGCGAGCTCAACCGCCAGCGCCAGGCGGTGGAGCTGGATATCTTCAACCAATGCCTGGCCCTGCTGGCCGGGAAGAAGCAATACGACTGCCTGGTTTTGGCCGACAAGGCCTGGCACCAGGGGGTGGTGGGCATTGTGGCCTCCCGCCTGGCCGAGCAGTTCGCCTGCCCGGTGTTTATGATCTGTCTCCAGGCCGATGGCAAGGGCAAGGGCTCCTGCCGGTCCTACGGGGGCTTTAACCTCTTCTGCGCCCTGGATCAGTGCGCCGACCTGTTAGAGGGCTACGGCGGCCACGCTCTGGCCGCGGGCTTTTCCATCAAGGAGGAAAATATCCCCGCCTTCCGGGCCCGGATGGAGGAGATCGTCCGGGGGGACACTGGGGGGGAGGAGATGGTCTCCACCCTGCAGATCGACGGGGAGATTTCCAACACCGCCGTGCTCACCGTGGAGCAGGTGGAGGCCCTGTCCATGCTGGAGCCCTACGGCGCCGGAAACCCCAAGCCCGTCTTCTCCCTGTCGGGGGTGACCATCACCTGCATGTCTGACGTGGGGGGCGGCCGGCACCTGAAAATGCGGGCCAGCCGGGACGGGCGCACGGTGGATATGATCTTTTTTTCCGTCACCCGGGCCAAATCCGGCCTCACCGTGGGGGACCGGGCCGACGTGGCCTTCTACCCCCAGATCAACGAGTACCGGGGTTCCCGCACGGTGCAGCTCCACCTGGTGGACCTGCGCCCGGCCTATTCCCCCCAGCAGCTGAGTGAACAGGCCCTGTACCGGAAGTACCGCCGGGGAGAGCGGCTCTCCCCCTGCGAGGCCCGGACCATGATCCCCCACCGGGAGGAATTCGCCGCCCTGTGGCGCTACCTGGCCAACCGCCAGGGGGAGGTGGTGGAGGTCCCCGTCCGCCTGGCCCGAAAGGTGGCCCACGAGGCCGACCTGTGGGAGTCCACCCTCCACACCATGATCTGCCTGGAGGTGCTGGAGAGCTTCGACCTGGTGACCATCCGGCCCGAGGAGGGGGGCGCCCTGCGCATCCGCCTGCGGAAACGCCGGGGCACGGGGAAGGTCTCCCTGTACCAGGCCCCCATGATTAAAAAGCTCCAGACCATCGCCTGGGGAGAGGAAAGAGACTGGAAGCAAAGCAATATGGGCTCATAAGGAGTCCATCTGACCGGCGGGGAAGAGAGCCCGCCGGAGGAGAGAAAGGGAGCTGCCTATGGAGGACAAATTGGACGCTCGGTTTCGAGAGCTGGAACAAAAAATCAAAAATCTTAGCCAGGAGGACCAAAAACGGGTCAGAGAGGCCTTTGCCTATGCCCGGGCCCACCACGAGGGGCAGCTGCGCAAAGACGGCTCCCCCTATATCACCCACCCCTTAGAGGTGGCCCACCTGGTGGCCGAGCTGGGCCTGGACGCCGATTCCATCATGGCCGCCCTCCTCCACGACACCATCGAGGACACCGAGGCCACCCATGAGGAGGTGGCCAAGCTCTTCTCCGAGACGGTGGCCGACCTGGTGGAAGGGGTCACCAAGCTGGACAAGGTGAAGTACACCTCCACGGAAGAAAAGCAGATGGAAAACCTGCGGAAAATGCTCATGGCCATGGCCCAGGACGTGCGGGTGATCCTCATCAAAATCTGCGACCGGGTCCACAACATCCGCACCCTGGAGTTTCAATCTGAGCGCAAGCAGCGGGAGAAGGCCCTGGAGACCCTGGAGATCTACGCCCCCATCGCCCACCGGCTGGGCATGCAGCGGATGAAGTGGGAGATGGAGGATCAGTCCCTGAAATTCCTGGACCCCGTGGGCTATAAGGAGATCGCCGACGAGCTGGACCACCAGGCCCAGGCCCACGCCGCCTTTATGGAAAACATCCAGAATGAGATCACCCTCCGCCTGAGCCTGGAGGGGATCACGGGCACCGTCTATGGCCGGGTGAAGCACGTCTACTCCATCTACCGGAAGATGTACGCCCAGAACAAGAAGCTCAGCGAGATTTTCGACCTCTACGCCTTCCGGGTCATCGTGGACGACCCCTTCACCTGCTACCGGGTCCTGGGGGATATCCACGACATGTACCGCCCGGTGCTGGGCCGGTTCAAGGACTATATCAGCACCCCCAAGCCCAATATGTACCAGTCCCTCCACACCACGGTCATCGGCAACGACGGCGTGCCCTTCGAGGTGCAGATCCGCACCTGGGAGATGCACCACATGGCCGAGTACGGCGTGGCCGCCCACTGGAAATACAAGCAGGGCATGGGCAACAAAAAGCTGGGCACCGAGGAGACCTTCGCCTGGGTCCGCCGCCTGCTGGAAAACCAGCAGGACACCGAGGCCGAGGAGTATATCCGCACCCTGAAGGTGGACCTCTTCGCCGACGAGGTCTTCGTCTTTACCCCCAACGGGGACGTCATCAACCTCCCCGCCGGGGCCACCCCCATCGACTTCGCCTATGCCATCCACTCCGCCGTGGGCAACTCCATGACCGGGGCCAAGGTCAACGGCCGCATCGTGGGCTATGACTACCACCTGAAGTCCGGCGAGATCGTGGAGGTTATCACCTCCAAAAACGCCAAGGGCCCCAGCCGGGACTGGATGAAGCTGGCCAAGAGCAACCAGGCCCGCACCAAGATCCGCCAGTGGTTCAAGCGGGAGAAGCGGGAGGAAAACGTGGCCCACGGCCGGGCCATGTTCGAGGGGGAGATCAAGCGCCTGGGCCTCACCATCGCCATGCTCACGGCGGAAAATATGCTGCCCCACATCTTGGAAAAGGTCCGCTTCAACTCCCTGGAGGAGATGTACGCCGCCATCGGCTACGGCGGGGCCTCCGCCCAGAAGTGCGCCAACCGGGCCCGGGAGGAGCTGGTCCACCAGGACCGCCAGCAGGCCGAGCGGCTGGCAGCGGAACGGGCCGCCCTCCAGGCCGCCAAGGAGGCGGAAAAGGCCGCCCTGGACGCCGGCGTTGCCAAGTCGGGGAACAAGAAACGCTCGGTCTCCGGCGTCATTGTGGCGGGGATGACCGACGCCATGGTGAAGTTCGCCAAGTGCTGCACCCCCGTCCCCGGGGACCCCATCGTGGGCTTCATCACCCGGGGCTACGGCGTCTCGGTCCACCGGGCCGACTGCCCCAACGCTGTAAACGGCGCCGCCCGCCCCGAGGAAAAGGACCGCTGGATCAAGGTCGGCTGGGACCCCGACAGCCTGAACACCTATAAGACCTCCCTGGACCTCATCGCCAAGGACCGCCACGGCCTGGCCATGGACGTGACCACGGTGATGGCCACGGCGAAGATCAACATTCTGGGGATGAATGTGAACGTTCTGCCCGATGGATACACCAAGATAAATTTGGTGGTGGAGGTCCGCGCCCAGAGCGAGGTGACCACCATTATGAATAAGCTCAACCAGGTTTCTGGGGTTTATCAGGTTTCCCGGGTGAGCGGGTGAGGGAAATCTGGAACCCGCTTCGCTGGGCTTCCAGATTTGGGGGATGGCACCTCCCTGCGCGCACGGCCCCGTTGGGGCCGCACACTTGTGAGGCGAGAGGAATTTTTTCCCCGGCGGAGCCGGCGAAAAAATGATTAGACTTTATTCCGGCTTCTTCGGAAGCCGGAAGTCTGCGACGCTTATCGCTAGGTAGACGTACCCCCCAAACGCATAAACCCATCCTCAACCGGGAACAAAAAGAGGAGCCGCCCCCCGGCTCCTTTCTTTCCAATAACATAAAAGGAAGCGCATGATTATGGAACACACCTTCCAACCCCTCCTCTTCGGGGGGGACATTAACGTTTACAGCGTGGCCCGGGCCTTTCACGAGGCCTACGGCGTCAAGTCCGTCTGCTTCGGCAAGTTCGCCTCGGGCCCGGCCTATGGCTCTGCCATCATCGACTACCGGGTCTGCCCCCAGAACGAGGACGCGGCCACCTTCCGCCAGAACGTGGCCGATGTGGCCGCCGAGTTTGCCGACAAGACCGTGCTGGTCATCGGCTGCGGGGACAGCTATGTGAAGCTGGCCGCCGAGAACAAGGACTCCTTCCCGGCCAACTGCGTGGCCGCCACCGTCAGCGGGGCGCTCATCAACACCCTCATCAACAAGGAAAAATTCTACGCCCTGTGCGACCAGTACGGCATCGACCACCCCGGCACCTTCATCTACCGCCGGGAGATGGGCCACGACTTCACCCTAGATTTCCAACCCCCCTACATCTGCAAGCCCTCCAACGGCGTGGCCTATTGGGAGCACCCTTTCCAGGGCAACGAGAAGGTTTTCACCTGCCCCGACCGGAAGAGTCTGGAGGAGGTCCTGGACAAGGTCTACGCCGCCGGCTACCCCGACACCATGATTATCCAGGACTTCATCCCCGGGGACGACAGCTATATGCGGGTCCTCACCAACTACTCTGACCGCAACGGCAAGGTGAAGCTCATGTGCCTGGGCCACGTCCTCTTAGAGGAGCACACCCCCCACGGCATCGGCAACCACGCCGTCATCCTCACCGAGCCCAACGGGGAGATCTCCGAAAAGATCAAGGCTTTCCTGGAGGACATCGGTTACGTGGGCTTCTCCAACTTCGACATCAAGTACGACCAGCGGGACGGCAAGTACAAGGTCTTTGAGATCAACTGCCGTCAAGGCCGCAGCAACTACTACGTCACCGGGGCCGGTTACAACATCGCCAAGCTCCTGGTGGAGGACCGGGTGGAGGGCAAAGACCTCCCCTTTGTCCTGGCCGACAACCCCAGCCTCTGGCGGGTGGTGCCCCGGAAGGTGGCCTTTGACTACATCGTCTCCGATTACCACCAGGAGATGAAAGACCTCATGGCCCGGGGGCGGGAAGTGAAGCCTTTGTTTTATGATAAGGACAAGCCTCTCATGCGCACGCTGCGGATGGAGAAGAATCTGCTGGGGCATTTTAAGAAGTTTAAGCAGTATTACGAGAAGAAATCTTGAGGGGGCTGAGATGGGGAAAGGTGGTAACGGTATCCTTCTACCCGCCGGTACTCCACATCGCCCCCTCATCAGTCACCTTCGGTGCCAGCTTCCCCCCAAGGGGAAGCCTACGTGCTTTGCTACGTTGGGGTGATTACTACGGTAGTTTTCTACAGTAAGCCATACAGGATATGCCAATCGCCTTCCCCTGGGGGGGAAGGTGGGCCGGCGAAGCCGGGTCGGATGAGGGCGAGCCTTGAGGATTTCACAGCGTAGGTAATAGACACACCCACCCCCTCCCGAAGGTCCCCCACACACCCACACCAGCCCGCCCAAGCTTGAGGGCATGGGCCGCATGCGCGCCCGCAGGCGCCATGGAAGGGAGCAACCGGGCGCAGCCCGGCTCTTAGCGAGTCCCAAGCGCCCCAACGACGCCCCGTCCCGGCCCCCCAGGGACCGGACCACAACAGGAGAATCATTATGAACCACCCAACCGAAGGCATCCTCGGTGTCCTGGGCGGCATGGGCCCCCAGGCCACCAACACCTTTTACCAGCGCCTCATCGACCGCACCCAGGCCGAGTCCGACCAGGAGCACCTGCGGGTGCTCATCTGGAGCGACGCCAAAATCCCCGACCGCACCGCCGGGATCTTGGGCGGCCCTCAGGAGGCCGAGGCCGTCTTCCAGCACCTGCTGGCCGACGCCAAGCTCTTAGAGGGGGCGGGCTGCACGGTGCTGGCCATCCCCTGTAACACCTCCCACTACTTTGCCGACCGCCTTCAGGCCCAGCTCCGGGTCCCCATCATCCACATGATCCGGGAGACCGTGGCGGCCATCCGGGCCATGGGGAAGCAGTCCGTGGGCGTTCTGGCCACCGACGGCACCGTCCGCACCGGCATCTACCAAAAGGAGCTGGAGGCCGCCGGGCTCACCCCGGTGACCCTGCCGGAGCCCCTGCAAAAGGTGGTTATGTCCATCATTTACGATGAAATTAAGAAGGGCGAAACGGGCTCCCGGGAGAAATTCGGGGAGATCGACGCCTATCTCCGCGCCGCCGGCTGCGACTGTGCCATTTTGGGCTGCACGGAGCTGTCGGTGTACCGCAGCCTGCACAATTTGCCGCCCTTCTATGTGGACGCCATGGAGGTGCTGGCGGAGCAGGCGATTTTGCGGTGCGGGAAGACGCTGCGGAATGTGTGAGGGGAGCTGCTGGGGTGGAAGGTGGCAACGATAACCTTCTACCCGGCGGTATTCCAGATCGCCCCCTCATCAGTCACCTTCGGTGACAGCTATGGTTTAAGGTGGCTTCGCATTGGATTGCATCGAACTGTCCCCCGGACAGTTCGACCCCCAAGGGGAAGCCTTCCGTGAATGGAAAGGATATCGTTCAGGGCCAGCCAAAGCCTTCCCCTGGGGGGGAAGGTGGGCCGGACCCGTAGGGGCCGGGTCGGATGAGAGCGAGCCTTGAGGATTCCACAGCGTCGGTAATAGACGTACCCACCTTGCCCCCAGCGTCGCAGACTTCCACCGCCCGCAGGCGGCGGAACAAACTAAAATCATTTTTTCGCCGGCTCCGCCGGTGAAAAAATTCCTCTCAGCCCGAGAGTGCCGGCTCCGCCGGCGCGGGTCGGGCTGCCATCTCCAAAATTGGAAGCCCAGCAAAGCGGGTTCCAATTTTCTTCTTTTGAAAGGATGATCTCCATGAATCTCACCCTCTACCCCCTGGGCGACTATATCCAGCTGCTCCAGAAGAAAAACCTCCAGCTGGATTTCTCCGGCGCCCCCCTGACCCGGGAGGTCGCTCTGGTCAGCTGTGACTCCCGCCAGGTGGTCCCCGGCACCCTGTTTATCTGCAAGGGGGCCCACTTCAAGGTGGAGTTTTTGCAGTCGGCCAAGGAACAGGGGGCTTTTGCCTACCTGTCGGAAAAGAAGTATGACCAGGTGGACCTGCCCTGTATTCTGGTCAGCGACGTGCGCCTGGCCATGGCGCTGCTGGCGGATTTCTATTACAACCACCCCTCGGCCAAGCTGGGAGTTATCGGCATCACCGGCACCAAGGGAAAGTCCTCCACCACCTACTACTTAAAGTATATTTTTGACGAGTACCTGGCCGCCAAAAAGCAGGCCCCCAGCGGGGTGATTTCCTCCATTGAAACCTACGACGGGGTGGAGAAGTTTGAATCCCATCTCACCACCCCCGAGCCCCTGGACCTGGAGCGCCACTTCGCCAACGGGGTGGAGAGCGGCATGCGTTATCTCACCATGGAGGTCTCCAGCCAGGCCCTGAAATATGACCGGGTGAAGAACGTGGAGTTCGCCGCCGCCGTCTTCCTGAACATCGGCAACGACCACATCTCCCCCATCGAGCACCCCGACTTTGAGGACTATTTCTCCTCCAAGCTCCGCATTTTCTCCCAGTCCGCCGCCGCCTGCGTCAACCTGGACAGCGACCACGCCGACCGGGTGCTGGAGGCCGCCCGGAAGAGCTGCCCGAGGATGATCACCTTCTCCCAAAAGGACCCCTCGGCCACCATCTTCGGCTCCCAGGTGCGGAAGGTGGGGGGTGACATCCTCTTCCGGGTGAAGACCCCCCGGTACAGCCGGGAGTTCCGGCTGACTATGCCCGGCCTGTTCAACGTGCAGAACGCCCTGGCCGCCCTGGCCGTGTGCGAGGCGGTGGGGGTGCCTGAGCAATACGCCTTCGCCGGGCTCATGAAGGCCCGGGTCCCCGGCAGGATGGAGGTCTACGCCAACGCCGACGAAAAGGTGTCGGTCATCGTGGACTACGCCCACAACCGGCTCTCCTTTGAAACCCTCTTCCGCTCCGTCCGGGAGGAGTACCCCGGCAAGCGGATCGTCACCGTCTTCGGCTGCCCCGGCTACAAGGCCTATGACCGCCGGAAGG
The DNA here is from genome assembly GCA_022764045.1 of Clostridiales bacterium. Taxonomy (GTDB): domain Bacteria; phylum Bacillota; class Clostridia; order Oscillospirales; family Oscillospiraceae; genus Evtepia. Next base: position 20,914 of record JALERU010000031.1, read on the forward strand.
ACCTGGGGGAGATTTCTGGCCAGTATTCGGACCTGGTCATCCTCACCGAGGAGGACCCCGGCGAGGAGCCTGTGGAAAACATCTGCAAGGACATCGCCCAATATGTGGAGCAGGGAGGCTGCGACTACTCCATCGTCCCCGACCGGGGGGAGGCCATCCGCCAGGCAGTGATGAGCTCCGACGAGCCCACAGTGATCCTCCTCACCGGCAAGGGGGCCGAAACCCGGCAAAAGCGGGGCATCGAGTATATTGACTGCCCCTCTGACGTAGACTATGCCAAGCAGTCTCTCCACGAATACGACGTTCAGCACGGCATGGACGGCATGAGCAAGGTCCGGGCCCTGCTGGATGTGCTCCCCCTGCTGCGCCGGTACGAGGGGCGCACCATTGTCATCAAATACGGCGGCTCCGCCCTGGACGCTCTCTCCACCGACACCATTTTGGAGGATGCCGCCGCCCTCCAGTCTGTGGGGGTCCGGGTGATCCTGGTCCACGGGGGCGGGAAGGAGATCTCCGCCCTGCTGGAGCGGCTGAACGTGGAGACCCGCTTTGAAAATGGCTACCGGGTCACCGACGAGACCGTGCTGGAGGCCGCCGAAATGGCCCTCTCCGCCCGGGTGAACAAGTCCATTGTCTCCGCCCTGGACCGCATCGGCGCCAAGGCCTGCGGAGTCTCCGGCCGGGACGGGGGCCTCATCACTGCCCGGCAGAAGGACAAAAACCTGGGCCTGGTGGGTACCATCACCAAGGTGGACCCCCGCCTGCTGCGCACCCTGCTGGACGGGGGCTATCTCCCCGTGGTCTCCCCCATTGGCCGGGGAGAGGGGGGCAAGGCCCTCAACTGCAACGCCGACGACGCCGCCCGGGCCGTGGCTGAGGCCGTGGGGGCGGACAAGCTGGTCTTCCTCACCGACACCGACGGCATCCTGGTGGACAGCCACATCCCGTCCACCCGCATCGCCAGGATGGCCGTGGCCCGGGCCAAGGAGCTCATCGACAGCGGCCTCATCGCCGGTGGCATGATCCCCAAGACCATGAACTGCATCCACGCCGTGGAGCACGGGGTGGGCTCCGTCACCGTCCTGGACGGCCGTATGGAGCACGCCATCCTGCTGGACGCCATCTCGGAAAAATCCCTGGGCACCACCATGGAGAAGACGCGGTAATTCTTTTTCTTGAAAGAAAAAGAATCAAAAAGAACTTTAATTCGCCACTATCGTATGTAAAAACCTCTCAGTATCCAGCCCGGTGACGAAAGCTATACTACGCTCGAAAAGGAGAAACACCCAATGGTCCACATGGAAATCCTCCCCAACGGGGTGCGTATCGTTACGGAAAAAATCAATACGGTCCGGTCCGCCGCCCTGGGCGTCTGGGTGGGGGGCGGCTCCCGGGAGGAAAGCCCCCAGGAGTCTGGCGCGGCCCATTTCATTGAGCACATGCTCTTCAAAGGAACCGAGAACCGTTCCGCTGCCGACATTGCCCGGGAAACCGACGCCATCGGCGGCCAGATGAACGCCTTCACCACCAAGGAGTGCACCTGCTTCTACGGCCGGGTCCTGGACGACCACCTGCCCCAGGCTCTGGATATTCTCTGGGACATGGTCTACCGCTCTTCCTTCACCCAGGAGGCGGTGGAGACCGAGCGGGGGGTCATCCTGGAGGAGATCGACATGTACGAGGACACCCCCGACGACCTCTGCGCGGAAAAACTCTTCGCCGAGGTCTTTCAGGGCAGTTCTCTGGCCCGTCCCATTCTGGGCAGCAAGGAATCTCTGACCCAGATGACCGGGGCCTCCCTGAAGGACTACCACCGCCGCCACTACCGGGCGGACAACACGGTGGTGGCCCTCACCGGCAGCTTTACGGAGGAGGTTCTGGAGGACATCCGCCGGCGGTTCTCCGCCCT
>JALERU010000043.1 GCA_022764045.1 Clostridiales bacterium
AAAACTCCTTTCTATCCGTGGCAATCGGGACTTATGACTATGGTGTGCGTAAAGTAAAGAGTGTCACTTTTGCCGGTTGGGTTCAACCGGCATATTTTTTTGTCAAGGTGCCACGGAATTTTCTTTTTCGGACAGCCTGTTTTCGGCTTCCGTCACTATCCCGAAGAGGTCGCCCATAGATACTTTGGTGCGTCCCTCATCGTAGATATGTAAAATTCCGTCTAAAAACCGCTTCATATCTTCGATCGGTATTTCCATCTCTTTGCGATACACTCTTTCTTCGATTGCTCCAACCTCAATCGCATACCGCATAATCGACTGCTTCAAGCACTCGTCCTCCGCCACACGGTCAACCTCCGCCATAGCGTTGGCAAAGTAATGGCACAGCACCGAGTACAGGTCAACCATCTTGCCGAGGAATGTGGTAAGAAGCTGCTGGTGCGGCTCTCCGCTGACCGTGGAGGAAACTGTATCAAGGTATTTTTTGATATGCTCCTCAATGTCCTTTTGGCAGAGAGTGCGGGCATCATATTCCTTTTCCTCGGAAAGCCCTGTCAGCCATTCGGGAGTGGTAAGTAGCGCACCGGCAAGACCGTTGATAATCATAGTACGCTTCGGGTCAACGCCGTCTGCTTCATACCGCTGAATGGTGGATTTGTTTACGCCGATACGCCTTCCAAGCTCCGGCATGGTAAGGTTTAGTTCTGTTCGGCGCTCTTTTACCCGTTCACCGACCTGTTTTGCGGTGAACTCAATTTCTTTTTTCAAGGTTTTCACCTCCTGACGAGTATGATTATAGCATATCAAAACGCAGATTGCAACCCCAAAACGAGATAAATATTAAAAATAATTCTTGAAGAGTTGCGAAACAGGTTGACAGGAGGCGGCAAAATAAGTATAATTAAGATTGTATAGTTGCAAAACAAGTATTTCAAAAAGGAGGATGAGACAATGAACGCAGTTAAAATAGGTATGACCATCGAGGAAGCCGCCGAATGTACGGGTATCGGCAGGAACACAATGCGGAAATTGGTGGACTGGGGCAAGCTGCCTGTCTTAAAGGTGGGACGCAAGACCATTATCCGCAGGGACACGCTGGAGCGTTTTATGACGGTCAATCAGGGCAGAAACCTGCTCAGTCAGAACGATGTCCGCAAGGTAGAGTAACCGTTCTCTCAAGCCCTCGGCGTTTGAGAGCGAAATACACCCCTCGCACAAACCTGCGGTTTGTACTCAGCGTATTTCGCCCCTGCGGGGAGCTACCGTACCGCCGCTTGCAGGAATATCCTGCCGCTTTGGTACGGTGCTGTTTCAGAAGCCGGCTGCTTCCGAAACAGCCGCAACCGACAAGTCGGTTGCAAAATGAGAACGGTATGTTTCAAAGAAAGGTTGAATTATGGCAAGACACAGCTTCATACAGATGTCGAAGCTGCCTAATGTCAAAGGAAGAATATCGTATATCACCAGCCACGCAAGACAGGAAAATCTGTACGCCACCTACCGCACCGCAGACAATACCTTTTGGAGCAATCTTGCAAGGGAGAGCCAGCAGGAGTTTCAGCGCAGCGGCGCAGAGGGGAAATGTATCGAGGCAAGGGAGCTGATTATCGCCCTGCCCGAAGTTTACACGTAGTACGAGCCGCAACAGGTGCTTGAGGATTTTACAGACGAGTTCCGCAGGCGGTACGGCGTGGAATGTGTGTCGGCGCTTCACCACAACAAGCGTAAAACCAATTACCACATTCACCTGATTTTCAGTGAAAGGAAGCTGCTCCCTGAGCCTAATGTGAAGATCGCAACCCGAAGCGTGTTCTTTGACGAAACGGGGAAACGGGTACGCACCAAGAAAGAGATCAGCGGCGAGGGCGGACAGATCAGAAAGGGCTGTACCGTTATCAAAAAGGGAGAGGTTTACGAAAGCCATCTGTTCACCGTAAAGGATGACCGCTTCAAGAGCGAGATTTTCCTTCGGGAGGTAAAAGAGGTTTATACAAACCTTATCAATCTTCACATTGAAAATCCCGAACAGCACCTAAAGGTGTTTGACAAAAACAGCGTGTACCTGCCCACAAAGAAAATAGGCAAGAACAACCCTAAAGCCGCAGAGATTGAAGCCGACAATGCCGCAAGGCAGGAATGGAACAGGACGGCGGATATGGCTCTTGTTACGGGAATATCCGAAGCAAAGATTTTGGAGGTCAAGCAGACTGAGATACACGACAAGGTGAGTCAGTCTATCCGCAAAGGCGGTTGGCTGCCAGATCTGTTCCGCAGTATCGTGAACAAGGCGAAAGACTTTTTGCAAAACCTTATCCGAGAACACGGGATGCCGCCGAAGCCCACGCTCAGTATCAATATGACAGAGTTCCGCACTATGCGAAATCTGATGATACGGGTGCAGGACGAGGCGAGGGCAGTCCGCAGTTTGCAGGAGGAAGTTCCCAAGCTGAAAGAACAGCTTTCCGAAGTAAAGGGCATTTTCAAGGGTAAGGAGCGCAAGGCTCTTACAGAGCGGATACAGCAGACCGAAAAGGAAATATCCGAAAGGCTGGATAAGCTCCCCGATATTCTCAGGGAGGACGGTTATCCCGATGTGCAGGCATTTATGGCGACCTATCGGGAAGCGGAAGCCGTTGTGGAACAATACAACCGTGACCTTGCCGAATGGGAGCGTCAGGTGAAACAAAAGAGCAGACCGCCAAGACCGCCCGAAAGGGAGAGCGTCCGAAACAGGCTCAGGCAGTTGCAGGAACAAGGCAGGCAACAAAAGCCACGAAAGAAATCCTTTGACAGGGAAAGGTAACTTCCAAACAGAAAGCAACACCGTCGAGCAGTTAAGCCGGCGGTGCTTACATAGAGAAAAATAGGGCCATGAAAAATGTCACAGGTTCATCGGCCCTGCGTTTATCACTCAGGCTTTTTGAGAACTGTCACTTACAAATGCTTTGCTTCAATCAATGTTTTCTGTATGCATTTCGGACAAAACAGCGGAAAATTCTCAAATATTGCATCAGATTGAATTTTAGTCCGTGTATTATTCCAACAAACGGGACAGAGTACTGTGATACCAGTCCAGAAACTTATCATGCATCTCTTCGCCCTTTTCCCGAGCTTTTACGGCTTCCCCTTTTCCAAGCCAACATCACGACACTACTGATAACTACAACAACAATCATTCGTATTCTGGATTTATGACATAAGATGGATAGGTAAGGGGTTTTCTCACGTAGTCCGAAATTGGTTCACAGTAGTAATATTCAACCGCTGTCCACCCTTTTTCCTCCATTACCTTCAAATAACCACTTTCAAGCATTTCTTCTTGTGGAACGTCCAAAAAACCACCCAACGCTAGAACCAACAGTAAAAATAGACTGGTTATCGTATAGGCAATCGGTATAAGAGTCCATGTAATACGGAACCTGCGTTGTTCGTTTTCTTTGTTTTTTTCGGTTTTTTCCTTATGAATCAGGAAGATGAAAAATATGAAAAGCGCCCCGGCAAAAAAAGAGAGCTTGTATGTCCAAGATACTTTTAAAGATTCCACACAAGAACGATATTCCAAGCCATACTGGTTCAAAACAAGCTGGATAGTATAAATTGCCGCCAAAACAAAAACATACACAGAAAGGATTCCTATTATCGTCTTTTTTAACTTGTGAACCATGTTACCACCCCTATTTTGATTTTAGGTTTTGAGCTCTGTTCGTTCAATCTACATCATATTCTATGATTTTCCCATCGGAGAAACGAATTTTATACTCGTACTCTCTACCAGAAGAATTAAACCCTATTTCATAAACCTCAATGCCATCTTCGTAATCTTTCTTTGCTTCCTTGAAAGTTACATCCTCTATATTCGCATCGGCATGTTCAATGGCAATCACTTTTGCGTCCTCTAAGTCTATCTGAGTTCCATCAGTCGGTTGGATATCATTCAGTGAGTGGTAATGCTCAACGTCTCTTCTGCAAACGGAACCAATGGATGTATCAATCTCGTATATCTGTACGCCATGTTCATATCCAATTTTTTCTCAGTAAACGCCGCATCATTTTCATCGATACCGGCATCTGTCAAAACTTTTTTGCAGCATCAATACCGACCGCAAATCGAAAGTGCAAATTGAAATTCCTTCTTAGTTCACCTTAAGTGTTCAACCGAAATCATTGATTCTACTCCTCCTTACGTATGCTGACATTCGTATGTCTGCTTGTATTTTTTTCAGTATGGAAGCAGAAGTTAAAGTCAACTTAAAAAAAGTGTGAATAAAATATGAAATGGGAAATCGGCAATTACCCATGACCGCTCACCCTTTTTTTATAATTCACATCCTTGACGTCTTGTTTCCGAAATTTCGTGATTTTATCGTCTGCGTGTGTTCTTCGGAATGCCGGCAGACTTTTTATGTTTTATGACCTATTGTCTGAGACAGCCCTGTGTTACAATCAGCCTGATGCATAAACCAATTCTTCATTGATGACTTCCTCAACCGCATTACGGATATTATTCATTTTTTGCACCCATTCAAGCGGTTTGTCTACTTTTAGTTGCTCTGTCACGCCCTGCCTATCGGCATATTCCTTTGCCAGCCGAAGGAACATATCCTTTGCCTGTTCGTCAACCTCGGCAAGGTAGGCATTGAGCCTACCGCTTGTGAGCAGATTAGTATAGGTGATTCTGTGATACTCTTTCAGGTAGCGCAAGTGCCGCTGTCCCCATATCCCGATAATCATTTCTTCTTCGGGTGGTAATGTAAGACAAGGCAGATAATATTCGCCTTGCAGTTCGTACCAAAGGCCATTGCTTTCATCATAAATGTACTTGTCCATCTTGAAATCCTCCAGTATAATATATTCGCACATATGCCACAGTTTCCCGATTGCCACTCGCTGTTATATCTTGTTATCAGATTTTTCTTCCCTTGTTTTTGCCCTTATAAGGTAGCAAAGGAAGCATAAACACAAGTGAAATCGTATAAAGGGATAAGGCGGACGCACTGCGATAAATCCTTTATTTTCAAGCGTTTTGGAGGATTTTATTAAAACCTTATGAGGGACAGTAACCACTTATGAAATCGTGGTTTTCAAATTCCGGCTTGTCGGGATGTTCCTATTTACGGACGGAGCTGTTGATATGTTCCTTCGGTCAAGTTGGATGCACGGACGGAAAATGTAGTTAGCAAAATCATTTTCTCGTGCCATGGGGAGACGCTATGCTTACTCACAAGTAGTAAGAAGTGAGTGGAAAACGTAGTTCTCTCCCTTGTCCCATAGGCGAAGAGAGAATATAATAAAAACGTATTTTTGTCTCAAGCATTGGATGAAAACCAAAGGAGGACAACCCCAATGAGAAAAGATTTTGGACCGAAGCCCATTTTGTATCCCATGCCAGTGCTAATTTTGGGCACGTATAATGAGGACGGCACCCCCAACGCCATGAATGCCGCCTGGGGCGGGATTTGTGGGGAGAATAAGATTCTCATTGATTTGGGAGGTCACCGGACCACGGATAATCTGCTGCGGAACAAGGCCTTTACCGTTGCGGTGGCCGACGCGGCCCATGTGGTGGAGGCGGATTACGTGGGGGTGGTTTCCGGCAATGAGGTCCCTGACAAGGTGGCCCGGGCCGGACTGCACACCGTTGCCAGCAGCCGGGTGAACGCACCGATCATTGAGGAGTTTCCCATTACCCTGGAGTGCCGGCTGCTGCGGGTGACCGAGGAAGGCGTGGTGGGAGAAATCCTCAATGTCTGCGCCGACGAGCGGGTCCTGGACGGGGCCGGGCAGATCGACCCGTCGAAGGTGGAGGCCATCACCTATGATCCCGTTGGACACACCTATATTAAGTTAGGCGATGTGGTGGGCCACGCCTTTTCCGATGGGATGCGGCTGAGGTAAAGGCAGTGTTGGGGAGAAACCCAACGGAAAGTCTAAAACCAAAACGGTCGATGCCAGGAGGAAGGGCATCGACCGTTTTCTTGTGACAGGATGGTTTTTGTTCGGGATCGCCAGGATCGCCGCCCCCTCCTTTTAGGCGTGGATATTCCCGCCGCCCTCAACATTGAGATTTTGCCCGGTGATCCACCGGCTGGCGTCGCTGGCCAGAAAGACCGCCGCGGGCGTGATGTCCTCGTAGGGGTCTCCGGGGCGGCGGAGGGGGTTCTGACTGAGACTGTCTTTTACATATTGCTTCTCCGCATCCGACAGGGCACAGAGCCCGGCGGTGACGTTTTCGGTCACTGCGCTGGGACTGAGGATGTTCACCCGAATCCCGTACTGGCCCCACTCACGGGCGGCCACGCGGGACAGACCGCGAATGGCTTCTTTGGTAGAAGCGTATGCGGCATAGCCTTCCATTCCCAGGTCACCGCTGCCGGAGCCAAAGTTGATGATAGAAGAGGATTTCCCCTTCAGGTAGGGGAAGCACAGCCGCATCATCCGCCAAGTGGCCAGGAAGCCGCTGGTCCAGGTGGTGGTCAGTTCTTCCTCTGTGTGGTCCAGGAAAGAATGGGGAGAGCTGATGGATACCGCGTTGTTTACCAGAACGTCGATGGTGCCAAAGGTGGTAATAATGTCTTTGACAAAGCCCTCTAATTGGGCCTGGTCGGTCAGGTCCACCGGCTTTGAGAGTACCTTTGCCCCCAGAGACTCACATTCCTTGGCTGTCGTTGCCAGCTTGTCTGCAGACCGGGCACAAATGGCCAGGGATGCGCCCTCCCGCGCAAAACGCAGGGCGATCTGTTTTCCCAATCCGCCGCTGCATCCGGTGATAACGGCGATCTTTCCGTCTAAAGAGCCCATATGGATCATCTCCTATTAGAATTAGTTTAGGAAACGCTTGGGAAGCCCTTGTTCCCAGAGCGTCTATACAATACAGTTTACATTCATTGTAGACAAAGAAAAGCTTACCGTATATACTGTTTCCGCATGGATTATCAAAAATCTGCGGAGGTGAAATTTGTGGATCCAGCAGCAATCAGAACAGAATGGGAACGGGACCGGCGCCGAGAGGACTGGGGCGATGGGTTCACCCTTCAAATGTTTCCCGAACAACTTCAGAGCGTCCGGGATGGAGATCCTATGGCCCTGGAGGCAGTGAATGTTCCGGCCATGTATGATTACTACCGTCAGGCGATTCCAGACAAAGGGATGCTGGGACAGATCTTTTCTTATCTCTGCGGTTGCCTGATGGTGGCAGCCTGGCAGGGGGGGCTGCCATTGGACTATGGCGCGGCGCTCAGCGGAAGATGGTTGCATTGCGCAGAGGACTTTGACAGCGTTTCCGCCTTTGTGGATGCCCTTTTGGGGATGCAGCAGGCCTTTGCCGCAGAGGTTCGGCGGCACAGAGAGTATCAAACCGGCCACGCTGTGTTGGACAAGTGCGTGGCCTATATCTATGAGCATACAGGGAAGCGAATCTCCGTGAACCAGTTGGCGGCGTCTCTGGGGTACAGTACGTCTGGGCTCCAGCATCTGTTTCGGCAGCGGATGGGGATGAGTTTAACCGCCTATATCCAGCGGGAAAAGCTGCGGAAGGCAAAGTACCTGCTGCGGTACACCGATCTGACCTGTGCCGCCATCAGCGAGAGGCTGTCCTTTTCCTCCCAAAGCCGTTTTTCCGCCCTGTTCCGCCGGGAGGTGGGGATCACACCCATGGAATACCGAAGACAAGGGGAGTTTGGGGGAAAACAAAACCAATCAGGTCTTGCCTCTGGGTTCGGGATGGAGTAAAATACTACCATTCAAAAAGGTTAATTGAGAAACCCAACGGAAAAGGAGAGGTATTATGGGGATCAGAATTGGTATTTTAGGTTACGGCAACCTGGGCCGTGGCGTGGAGCTGGCTGTGGGCCACTGCCCGGACATGGAGCTGGCGGGGGTGTTTACCCGGCGGGACCCGGCTGGGGTGAAGATCGCCACGGCGGGGGTGGGGGTCTATCCCCTGGACCGGGCCGAGGCCATGGCGGATGAGATCGACGTGATGATCTTGTGCGGCGGCAGTGCCACGGACCTGCCCCAGCAGACACCCCGGTTCGCCCGGCTGTTTAATGTGGTGGACAGCTTTGACACCCACGCCAACATCCCCCAGCATTTTGCGCAGGTGGACGCCGCGGCCAAGGCCGGCGGCAAGGTGGCGGCCATTTCCGTGGGCTGGGACCCGGGGATGTTCTCCCTGAACCGCCTGCTGGCCCAGTCCATCCTGCCCCAGGGGCAGAGCTACACCTTCTGGGGAAAGGGGGTCAGCCAGGGGCACTCCGACGCCATCCGCCGGATCGACGGGGTGAAGGACGCCCGGCAGTACACCATCCCTGTGCCCCAGGCCCTGGAGGCTGTCCGGGCGGGGAGCGCGCCGGAGCTGACCACCCGCCAGAAGCACACCAGGGAGTGCTTTGTAGTGGCGGAGGAGGGGGCCGACCTGGCCCGCATTGAGCGGGAGATCGTCGCCATGCCCAACTATTTTTCCGACTATGACACCACCGTCCACTTTATCTCCCAGGAGGAGCTGGAGCGGGACCACAGCGGCATCCCCCACGGGGGCTTTGTGATCCACACCGGGAAAACCGGCGGGGAAAACAACCACGTCATCGAGTATAGCCTGAAGCTGGACTCCAACCCGGAGTTCACCGCCTCGGTGCTGGTGGCCTACGCCCGGGCGGTGTGCCGCATGAACCGGGAGGGCCAGTCGGGCTGCAAGACCGTCTTTGACGTGCCTCCCGCCTATCTCTCCCCCCTGTCTGGGGAGGAACTGCGGGAGCATCTGCTGTAAGGGGATTCCTCAACCAAATCAAAACCGGCACGGCAAATTTGCCGTGCCGGTTTTTGCTCCCGCCCAATGGCCAGGGGCTGGTTTTCGCCAGGTTAAGGGGTAGGGGGTTTCTTTTTTATGGCGGCCAGCATCCCGCACACGGCGCCGTAGAGCACGCCGGCACAGGGCCAGACGATCCAGGTGATGTGCCAGTTGTCGGTGAGGAAGCTCCAGGCCAGGTAGATGGTGGTGACCAGGCACCAATAGATCCGCCCCAGGGGGGCGGCGTCCTGGCGGCGGCGCTTATTTTTCCGGGTGTAGTCCCCCTCCTCCAGCAGCCGCTGGAAGGCGCCGAACACGGTGCCGGAGCGCACCAGGAGAAAGACGCCCAAGGCCACCAGGACCAGACAGAGGCATACCCCAAAGAGGGCCGTCAGCTCGCTGTCAAAGGCGGCGGCCACCATGATGGGGACGGCGCTGAGGATGCACAGGGCCACGCCCGCCACCAGAGAGAGGGTGTGGGTGGGCTCGTACTTGGCCTTTTGCTTTTCTACAATGCCGGTGACCCCGTATAACAGCTCAATGGGCTCTGTATCCAGGAAGGCGTAGGGGGAGCGCTTCTTGCCGGAAAGAAGGAACAGAGAAACCCCCAGGGCCACCAACACCAGCAGGATGGTCAGACCGCTGCCGGCGGCCACGGCCTCGGGCAGAACCGCCGGGGTGGCGATCTCTGACAGACCGCTCAGGAGAAGGAGCGCAACGGGGGAGAGGATGCAGAGGGAGACTCCCAGGGCGATCTTGCCGGCAGTGGCCCGGACTAGGTCCAGGTAGGTGCTGGCTTCCTCCAGGGAGACCCTGCGGACGGAGTCCGGAGAAGCGGGCTCGGGGAGCTCTTCCTGGGGCTGGGGCGCTTCCATAGAATCCTTTAATAGATAGTCGGTGCTGACGCCGAAGAGCTGGCTGAGTTTCAGGATCTTGTCCAGGTCCGGGATGGAGGCGGCGCTCTCCCACTTGGATACCGATTGCCTGGAGATCCCCAGGTGCTGGGCCAGGTCCTCCTGGGACCAACCCTGTTTTTTTCTCAATTCTATGATTTTATCTGCTAAGATCATGCAGAATTCCTCCTCATATGTTCTGTACTCGAGCGTGTTTATTGTAGCAGAAATTCCGGTTGCACGCCACCAAGTGGGCTTAGAAATCTGTCAACTGGCAGTTGCGGGGGAAACCCGGGGAAAAAATCTCAAAAACCCATTGACAAGGTGGGGAAAAGATGGTATTGTATTACCAACTTAATTGATAGGGAAATAAAACGGAAAGGAGAACCCACCATGAAGAAGACCATGACCACTGGTATGATGAATCTGTGCGAGCACATGTGGCGTTGTCCCATGGGCGGCTGTTGTGCTGGAATGGTTCCCGGGGGTTCTCCAAAAAAGGGAGAACCTGATGCGCCGTGATTGGCGGCGCAGCCTGTTTTTGGCCGGGGGACAAAGGTGTCTCCCGGTTTCATTTTTTAGGTGGTGAGGAAATGAACCGTCACTTTCAGGGCCTGTTACGGGCGAATTTCCGGTTTGGTCGAATGTGTTGCTGCGGGGAAGATAGTGACTGACATTTGGATCAAGAAAGGAAAGAATTATTATGGCAAACTATCATTTTGAGACCCTTCAGCTCCACGTGGGTCAGGAACAGCCCGATCCCGCCACCGACGCACGGGCGGTTCCCATTTATCAGACGACATCCTACGTCTTCCGGAACGCCGCCCACGCGGCGGCCCGGTTTGGTCTGGCGGACCCCGGCAACATCTACGGCCGTCTGACCAACTCCACCCAAGGCGTTTTTGAAGACCGCATCGCCGCACTGGAAGGCGGCGTGGCCGGCTTGGCTGTGGCCTCCGGCGCCGCGGCCATCAGCTACACCATCCAGGCCCTGGCCCAGGCGGGGGACCATGTGGTGGCCCAGAAGACCATCTACGGCGGCACCTATAACCTGCTGGCCCACACCCTGCCCCTTTATGGGGTCTCCACCACTTTCGTGGACGCCCACGACTTGGAGAAGCTGGAAGGGGCCATTCAGGAGAACACCAAGGCCGTTTTCATCGAGACCTTGGGCAACCCCAACGCCGATATCCCCGACATCGACGCCATCGCAGCCATCGCCCATCAGCACGGCCTGCCCCTGGTGATCGACAATACCTTTGGCACTCCCTACCTGATCCGCCCCATCGAGCACGGCGCGGACATCGTGGTCCACTCCGCCACCAAGTTCATCGGCGGCCACGGCACCACCTTGGGTGGCGTCATCGTGGACGGGGGCAAGTTTGACTGGAAGGCCAGCGGCAAGTATGCCCCCATCGCGGAGCCCAACCCCAGCTATCACGGCGTCTCCTTCGTGGAGGCGGCGTGGCCGGCGGCCTTTGTGACCTATATCCGGGCCATCCTGCTGCGGGATACCGGCGCGACCCTGGCGCCCATCAGCGCGTTCCTGCTGCTGCAGGGCGTGGAGACCCTGTCCCTCCGCCTGGAGCGCCACGCGGAAAACACCAAGAAGGTGGTGGAGTTCTTAGCCAAGCATCCCCAGGTGGAAAAGGTCAATCACCCCAGCCTGCCTGACCATCCCGACCACGCCCTGTATCAGAAATACTTCCCCAACGGCGGTGCTTCCATCTTTACCTTTGAGATCAAGGGCGGCCAGGAGGAAGCCCACAAATTCATTGACAGCCTGGAAATCTTCTCCCTGCTGGCCAACGTGGCGGATGTGAAGAGCCTGGTCATCCACCCGGCCACCACCACCCACTCCCAGTTGACGGAAGGAGAACTGGCCGACCAGGGCATCCGGCCCAACACCATCCGGCTGTCCATTGGCACGGAGCACATTGAAGATATTCTCGCGGACCTGGAAAAGGGGTTCGCGGCGGTGAAGCATTGAAAGGAGCATTTTACCATGTCTAACATTTACACTTCTGCTGACCAGCTGGTGGGCAAGACCCCGCTACTGGAGCTGACCCACATTGAGAACGCCTTTGGGCTGAAGGCCAAGATTTTGGCCAAGCTGGAGTATTTGAACCCTGCTGGGTCTGTCAAGGACCGGATCGCCAAGGCCATGATCGACGACGCAGAGGCCGGCGGCAAGCTGAAGGAGGGCTCTGTCATCATTGAGCCCACCAGCGGCAACACAGGCATCGGCCTGGCCGCGGTGGCGGCGGCCCGGGGCTATCGGATCATCATTGTGATGCCCGAAACCATGAGCGTGGAGCGCCGGCAGCTGATGAAGGCCTATGGAGCCGAGCTGGTGCTCACCGAGGGGGCCAAGGGCATGAAGGGCGCCATTGCCAAGGCTGAGGAGCTGGCCAAGGAGATTCCCAACAGCTTTATCCCCGGCCAGTTTGTCAACCCCGCCAACCCCAAGGCCCACCGGGAGACCACGGGGCCGGAGATCTATGCCGACACCGATGGGCAGGTGGACTTCTTTGTGGCCGGCGTAGGAACCGGCGGCACGGTGACCGGCGTGGGTCAGTATCTGAAAGAGAAAAAGCCGGGGGTGGCCGTGGTGGCCGTGGAACCGGCCGACTCCCCGGTGCTGTCCAAGGGGACTGCGGGGTCCCATAAGATCCAGGGCATCGGCGCGGGCTTTGTGCCGGATGTGCTGGACACCGGGGTGTACGACGAGGTCATTCCCGTCACCAACGAGGACGCCTTTGCAACGGGCAAGCTGGTGGGGAAGCAGGAGGGGGTCCTGGTGGGGATTTCCTCCGGCGCGGCGGTTTGGGCGGCCATTCAGCTGGCGAAACGGCCGGAGAGTGAGGGCAAGACCATTGTGGCCCTGCTGCCGGACACCGGAGACCGGTATTTATCCACCCCGCTGTTTGCGGATTGAACCAGACAAGAGAAGAGCCGGAGGGCGCCGTTAAAAGCTGGCGTCCTCCGGCTCGTTTTCTGTTTGGGGCGGGGATGGCTCCGTCGCCAGAAGGAGGGCCTGAGCCCGGCGGTATTTTTCCCGGCGGGCCAGGTCGGCTGGGGTGACGGTGTCCAGACGGGACAGGTCACTGTTGTGGGCCAGGTCGGCCAGCTTGACCCTTCGGGCCAGGGGGTCGTGGCGGAGGGCAGCGATGTAGTCCAGGTAGGGGATGTCTGGGTGGTGGCACAGGAGGGACAGGGCGTGGAGGACGGCGGGGGGAAAGCCCGCCTGGCGGAGGTCGGAGAGGGTGAGGGGGGAGTCCTCCAGCACGTCGTGGAGGAGGGCGGTGCAGATGGCCTCTTCGGTGTCCATCTGCTCGGCCAGGTGGAGGGGGTGGATGAAGTAAGGGAGGCCGCTTTTGTCCTGCTGGTCCTTGTGGGCGGCCCAGCAGAGGGCCAGGGCCTTTTTGGTCAGGGGCGTGTACTGCAGGCCGGTGGGGAGGGGGGTGTTTTTCATGGGGCACCGCCTTTCTTGGGTTGCCTTTATTCTATCGGAAACGGGAAAAATGGGAAGGGGACGAGGGCGTGGGACAAAAATTTCTTGTAATTTTCAGGGAAGGGTGGTAGGCTATATTTGAGACTTTTTTGTTTGACACCGGGGTCTTCCCCGGTGGGAGGAGAAGGTTATGAAAAAACGGATGTTCGCAGGACTCTTGTCGGCCCTGCTCTTGGTGGGCGCCCTCTGCGGCTGTCAGGAGGAAACACCCCAGGAGGTGGGCGGCATCGGCAGCCAGGAGGCCGGGGAGGAAAAGAAGCCCATCTCCGGCGGCGAGCTGGTGATCGGAACCTTGCAAGACCTGGACGAGGACCTGGAACCCTATGGGGCGGCGGCGGAAACCAGGGAAATCCTATTTAATGTATACGAGGGCCTGGTGAAGGCCGACGCCAAGGGTGACTATGTGCCGGCGGTGGCGGCGGAGAGCACAGTGTCGAAGGATGGGCTGACCTATACCTTTCCCCTGCGGGAGGGGGTGTCCTTCCACAATGGAGACCCTGTGACGGCCCAGGACGTCATTGCCTCCTTCGCCGCCTGCGAGGCGGGCACGGAGGACTCCGCCCTGGCCCAGGCCCTTTCCAACGTGCTGCGGGTGACGGACCAGGAGGGGACCGTCACCGTGACCCTGCGTCAGCCGGACCCTGACTTCTTGAGCTATGTGAGCCTGGTCTACATCATCCCTGCAGAGGGGAACCAACCCTTGGGTGAGGAGGAAGACGACCGGGAGGGCGAAAGCGGCCAGAGCAGCCAGACCGACCGGACTGGACGGACGGACCGAAGCAATGGGAGCAGCCGGACCAATGGGAGCCAGCAGATTCGTTCCACCGACCGGGAGGGGCAGGACAGCCGCCCGGTGGGAACGGGGCCCTTCCAGGTCTCGGAGGACCAAGAGGAACGGAGCGACCTGGTGCTGGAGCGGTTTGACGGCTACTGGGGGGAGAAAGCCTATCTGGACAAGGTGACCTTCCGGGAATACGCTGCCTCCAGCCGGCTGACGGCGGACCTGGAGGAGGGCGTTTTGGACATGGTCCTCCACCTGAGCCAGGAGGAGCTGGAGAGCGTGAGCGCCAGCAGCTATAAGATCCTGGAAGGCAGCCGGAACCAGGTCCAGACCCTTTATCTGAACCACGCCGAGGCGCCCTTTGACGATGAAAGGGTGTGCCAGGCCATCGGCTGCGCGGTGGATGTGGACGGGATTCTCTCCCTGGCCGGCGAGAGCGCCGGGACCAAGGTGGGGGGGCCCATTTACCCTGCCCTGGCCAAGTATTATGAGGCGGCGCTGGCGGAGAAGGTCACCCAGGACGTGGAAAAAGCCAAGGAGCTGCTGGCCGAGGCCGGCTATGAGGACGGGTTTTCTATGACCATCCTCGTGCCGTCCAACGACCCCATTCACGAGACCGTGGCGGAGCTGCTGGCCGGGCAACTGGCCGAGGCAGACATCCGGGCGACGGTCCGGGCGGTGTCTTGGGAGACCTGGATGTCCCAGGTCTATGAGAAGAGGGACTTCCAGAGCACACTGGTCAGCTTTGGCGCCGCCGTCTGCAGTGCGGAGGCGGTGCTGGAGTCCTGGAGCAGCGACAGCCCGGGGAATTTCAGCGGCTATGAGGACCCCCAGTACGACAGCTTGCTGGACCAGGCCGCCGCAGCTACGGAGGAAGCAGAACAGATCAGCCTGTATCAGCAGGGAGCCCGGCGGCTGGTGGAGAACGGCGCGGGGGTCTTTGTGCAGGACCTGCCGGACTTTGTGGCCGTGCGGACCTATGTGGACGGCTATCAGTTTTATCCCCTGCAGGCATTGAATCTGGCGGGCCTCTATTACGCCCAGGACACGGGCGCTCCCGCGGAAGAGACTTGAACAAATGAACTGTGGTAAGATCTGACGGGAGCCTTGCCCCCGTCAGATTTTTCTGTATCGAGAGGAGAAATTGCCATGTTTACCGACGGAAGAAGCAAGCGTGTGCTCTTTTTGGCTCACTGCGCCCTGAACCAAAACGCCATCTCAGACGGCACGGCGGACTATCCCGGGGCCCACGGGGACCTGCTCCGGCTGCTGCTGGAGCAGGGCGTGGGGCTGGTGCAGCTCCCCTGCCCGGAACTGCGGTGCCTGGGCCTGGATCGGGGAGACCCCCGAGGTGGGTCGCGCCCGGTGGTGGTGGAAAACACGCGAATCCGGGGGGAGATGTCCCGGCCGGCGGCCCAGGAAACGCTGGATGGGCTGGTGGAAGAGGTTTTGTGCCAGGCCAGGGAGTACCGAAAGCACGGTTTCCAACTGGTGGGGGTGGTGGGGATGAACCGCTCCCCCTGCTGCGGGGTGGAGTCCACCTCCCGGGAGGACCGGGAGGTTCCCGGCCAGGGGGTGTTTATGGAGAAGCTGCTGGCGGCGTTCCGGGCGGAGGGGATGGAGGTCCCCGCCGTGGGGATTAAGGCCGGGCCGGAGGGGTTGGAGAAGGTGCGGGGGTTGCTGGGGGCATGACCTGCGCTGTGGAATCCTCGTAGCACGCCCTCATCCGACCCGGCCTTCGGCCGGCCCACCTTCCCCCCCAGGGGAAGGCGTTGGCAAAGCCTGTGTGGCTGTTCAGAAAATTATCGCAGTAATAGCTGCAACGTAACTCAGGCTTCCCCTCGGGGGGAAGCTGTCAGCGCAGCTGACTGATGAGGGGGCGATTTGGTTGTAACGGGGGATAGAGGAAGCTCACTGCCACTTTGGGTTGACGGATTTGGGGCGGAGGCCTTATAATGAAGCCGTGTTTGAATATGTCGGGGCTTTTTTGGAAAGCCCTTTTGGAAAGGAGAGGAGAGAAAGCCATGTGGAAACGAATGTTATCCGGGGCCCTGGCGCTGGTGATGTCTCTGATGGTGGCGGCCACGCCGGCTTTGGCGGCGGAAACGGTTCCCCAGGAGAGCCAGGAGGAAGGGGTTATCACGGAACTGCCCGGCGTGCCGGAGGAGGAAGCGACGGAGATGGAGGCCTCTGAGGAAGTGGGCTCCGAGGAAGAGGAAACCGGGGAGGTGGCTCCCGAGGAGGAATTCTCTCCGGAAGTACCGTCGGCGCCGGAGGGGGAACGGTCTCTGGTGGCTGCGGGGCCTGCCCTGCGGCAGGAGCATGTGAAGTATATGGGAGGCTTTCCCGGTGGGAGCTTTCAGCCGGACACCAAGCTGACCCGAGCCCAGGCGGCCCAGATCGTCTACCGCCTGCTGGCCCAGCCGGAGAGCGGCACGGGGCCCTGCTCTTACACCGACGTGGCCAGGGGCGCCTGGTACGCCCAGCCGGTGCGGGCTTTGTGCGCCCTGGGGATTTTTGACAACGCCGCCCAGTTCCGGCCGGAGAGCGTGGTGACCCGGGCGGAGTTTGTGAAGATTTTGTGCCAAGTGAGGCCCCTGGCGGAGGGTACCGCAGCCTTCCCCGATGTGCCGGCCTCCCACTGGGCGGCGTCCTATATTGGGGCGGCGGCTTCGGCGGGCTGGATCGGGGGTTATCCCGACGGGACCTTTCGTCCCTCCGGCGGGCTGACCCGGGCTGAGGCCTGCGCGGTGGTCAACCGGATGCTTGGGCGCACGGGAGACACCGCCCAGGCCAAGAAGGTCATGGGGCTGGGCCTCTTTTCCGATGTGCCCGCCACCCACTGGGCGGCGGTGACCGTGGCGGAGGCGGCGGTGGACCACACCCCTGTCGCCGGCGCCCAGGGAGAGGCCTGGAGCGGGGTGGACCTGACCCAGATGACCTTCCGGGCGGGCATCCACGCGGTGGATGGGGACCTCTACTATGTGGATCGCTACGGCAAGCTGGCGGTGAGCAAGGCGGTGGGGGCTTACACCGCCGACAGCGCCGGGGTGCTGCACCAGTGGGCGGGAGCCTATCAGATGACCGACGTGCCCTACATCAGCCAGATCGACAACATCTACGCCTGGGTGGGCTGCGAGGCGGTGGCCACGCTCATGGGATTGAAAGCCAAGGGCTACGCCGGGGACGTGACGGTGAAATCCTTCCTGGACAACTTGCCCCGGACCACCTCCAACCCAGAGAAGGGGTTTGTGGGCTCCCCTTATGTGCCCGACCCCTCCAAGCGGACCCGGACCACCATTTATCCGGCCAAGCTGGCGGAGTATTCCAACACCTATTGCAACGGAGAGATGTCCTGCGCCGACTTCCGGGGGGCTTCCATCACGGACCTGCAGCGGGAACTGCTGGCGGGCAACTGCGTGGTGGGATACATGACCCTGTGGTGGGCCGCGCCCTATTACCGGAACTATGAGATTGAGGGGTCTGTCCAGCGGCTGGTGAGCAACAACCACGCGGTGCTGGTGTGTGGGTACGACCCGGACAAGGGCTACTTTATCTCCGACCCCTATAACTACCACAACCGGGGCGAGGTATACCAGTACTGGGAGAATGCCCAGACCTTTGAGAAGATTTGGAATGAGCGGAAGGTGGGCATGGTCATCCGGTGAGCCGGGGATTGACCCGCCGCGAAACGTAAAAAATAAGGACCGGAGCGGGAAAGCTCCGGTCCTTTTGCGTCTCCAGGGAGGACATTGCACGCTGCGCGTGTGCGTAGCACACGGGTTTCTCGAGGAAAGGATTAAATCGAGAAACAGCATCAGACCTCGGAAAGGGTGAAGGTGAACTCGGTGAAGCCATCCTGGCTGGTGACGGTGATGTCTTCCTTATAGGTGTTGAGGATGGTTTTGACGATGTACAGGCCCAGTCCCACGCCGTCCTTGTGGGTGGAGCGGGAGGAGTCGGCCTTGTGGAAACGGTCGAAAATGTGGGTGAGCTGCTGGGGGGGGATGGTCTCCCCCTGGTTGCCGATGGCGATGTAGGCCTTGCCGGCACGGGTTTTGATTTTCAGGGTGAGCAGACCCTGGGGGGAGGCGAACTTGACGGCGTTGTCCAGCAGGTTGTAGCAGACCTGGGTGACGGCGTCGGGGTCTCCCCAGACCATGACGGGGCCATCGGGGAGCTCGGTTTGGACGTCCAGGTCCTTTTCGGTGATTTTGGCCTCCAGGCTGACTAAGACCCGCAGGAGGACCTCGGCCACGTCAAACTGCTCCTGGGCGGCTACCCGCTCGGAGGATTGGAGACGGGAGAGCTCCAGCATCCGGCGGACCAGCCGGGAGAGACGGCGGGTTTCGGAGGAGATGACCTGGAGGGACTCCCGCTCCTTTTCCGGGGGGATGGTGCCGTCCAAAATGCCGTCGGCGAAGCCGGCGATGGTGGTCATGGGGGTTTTCAGCTCGTGGGAGACGTTGGCTACGAACTCGCTGCGCTTCTGCTCGGCCTGGGCCAGGGAGTCGGCCATGGCGTTGAAGGCGATGGCCAGCTCGCCGATCTCGTCGTTGCGGTTGGTGTACTCGGTGACCCGGGTGTCCACCTCCCCGTGGGCGAAGCGATGGGCGAAGGCACACATGCCCTTCAGGGGGTCCACCATCCGCTGGACGGTGATGGAGCAGATAACCAGGGAGATGAGGAGGACCGCGGCGGCGGTAATGAAGAAGAGCTGGAACGTGCTGTGGAGAAAGTCCAGCACCGAGGTGGCGTCGGCGGCCACAAAGAGCAGACCCGTGGGAATGCCTGAGGAGACCAGCTTGCCGGAGGTGGGGTCCTGCGCCAGGGGGGAGAGGATCTGCCCGGTGACGTAGCATTTGCCGGTGAGAAGCTGGTTAAAGGTGGTCACGCCGCTGTAGGACTGGCTTTTCAGCAACTGGTTGGTGGCCCAGGTGGGGACGAAATGGTTCTCATAGGGGGAGAAGACCTGGTCGCTGAGGTTGTTGCCGGCGGCGCAGAGAATTTGACCGTTGGTGTCGCAGACGAGAACGGTGGTGTTGGTGAGCAGGACGGCCGAGCCGATGTAGCTGATGAAATCCTCGCCGCTGAGGGAGTCCCCCTTGGTTAGGGCGGCGTTGGCATAGTTGGAGATGAACCCGGCGTTGCGGTCCAGGGTGGTTTGAATCTCCTTGAGCTGGTAGCGGTAGGACAGGGAGAAAAAGCCCGCCCCCAAAAGGGTCATGCACAGGAGAATGAGACCCAGCATGACGGCCACCTGGCGCAGGTACATGCTCTTCGTGGCTTTCTGTTTCATATCAGCTGTTGTGGAGCTCGAATTTATAGCCCACGCCCCAGACGGTTTTCAGGGACCACTGGTCGCTGACCCCCTCTAACTTTTCCCGCAGGCGCTTGATGTGGACGTCCACAGTGCGGGAGTCACCGAAGTAGTCGAAGCCCCAGACCTCGTCCAAAAGCTGGTTGCGGGTGAAGACCCGGTTGGGGGAGGAGGCCAGGTGGAAGAGGAGTTCTAACTCCTTGGGTGGGGTGTCCACCCGGGCGCCTTTGACCTCCAGCTCGTAGGAGTCCAGGTTAATGACCAGGCCGTCGAAGGACAGGCGGCGGGCCTTTTCCTCGTCCCCTCCCAGGCGGCGGAGGACGGCGTGGACCCGGGCCAGGAGCTCCTTCATTTCAAAGGGCTTGACGATGTAGTCGTCGGCCCCCATCTCCAGGCCGGCCACCTTGTCGATGGTCTCGCCCTTGGCGGTGAGCATGATGATGGGGGTCTGGTCGGTCTCCCGGATTTTGGCGCAGACGGCCCAGCCGTCCATCACCGGGAGCATGATGTCTAACAAAACCAGATCGGGGCGGAAGAGGCGGTAGAGCTCCAGGGCTTTGCCGCCGTCCTCGGCCACCATGGTCTCGTAGCCTTCCTTTTTGAGATAGAGGTTGATGAGCTCAGCGATGTTGCTCTCGTCCTCTACGATGAGTACTTTTCTTGCCATGGGGGCACCTGCTTTCTCTGTGTGGAGTGAATGTAAGGATAGGATAGCAGAAAAATTTGAATAAATCATGTGTATGGCGGAAAAAATGGGGCCGCCAACCCAAAAACATTATTGCATGGACGAAGGGGTTCGTCAAGGAATAAGTCCCGGGGACGGGGGTATATTAGGGGAGAAGTCTTTTGGAAAGGAGATGAGAGCATGGAGCAGAGCAAGGCAAACAAGCCCAGCAGCCAGTTCCAGTCCAGCCAGACTAAGAGCCAGCGGGCCCGGAACAGCCAGCAGGAAAAATTTGCCCGTGTCCCCGAAAAGGGCGGCGAGCAGACCGGCAAATAAGTTGAATCAGCAAAGCCTTGCGGCGGGCGAGAGGAATCGGCGGCTGTGAGGATTTTTTATGAAAAGAAGAATAAGCCCCGGGAAATGGGGGCATATTAAAAGTGAACTCTTTTGAAAAGGAGATGTGACCATGAGTCAGAGTAAGGCAAACAAGCCCTGCGATCAGAACGCCCAGGGCCAGAGCAAGCAGCAGAAGGCCCAGAACAAGGCCCAGAACAAGGGCCAGAGCGGCGGCAGCTTCACCGGCGGCGCCGGCAACAGCAACAACGGCGGTCAGGCCGGGACCTGAACCGCGCCCAAGGAAAGCCCCGCGGCATCTGTGTTTGGATGCCGCGGGGCTTTTGCTGTGGTTTGGGTTGCGTTGGGTGGGGGGAAGTGGGTATAATCAAGAAAAATGCTTTGGGGGTGTGTGGGATGGATGTCAGCCAGGGAATGGAGCTGGCCCAGGCGCTGAAGCTGTCGCCGACGCTATTGCAGTCCATGGGGATTTTACAGATGAATACCTTGGAGCTGGCGGGGTATTTGAAGGAACTGGCTTTGGAGAACCCAGTGATGGAGTATGACGAGGCGGGGGAGGGCCTGGCGTCCTGGGAGAGCTTTGCCAGCCAGGTGCCCTGGCTGGGAGACACCGCCGGGTCCGCCGGGGGCGAACCGGTGGGGGAGCCCGGACGGATGGACAGCCAGACCGAGAGCTTGGAATTTTTGCTGGAGGAGCAACTGGAACGGCTGGAGCTGGGGCGAGGGCTGCTGGCGGTCTGCAAGTATTTGGTGGGGCTGCTGGATGAAAGGGGCTGGCTGGCAGCGGAGGATTTGGAAGAGCTGGTGGAGACCGGGGTGCCCCGGGGGCTTTTGGAGCAGGGAGTGGAGACCCTGCAAGGCTTGGACCCGGCGGGGGTGGGGGCGCGATCCCTTGGGGAGTGCCTTGCCCTACAACTGGGGCGGCTGCCGGGGGACCATGGGGTGGCGCTGGCCATCTGCGCGGGGCACCTGGATCTACTGGGGGCGGAGCAATATGGGGCCCTGGCCCGGAAGCTGGGGGTGAGTTTGGAGCAGGTGAGGGCGGCGGCCCGGGAGATCCGGGGGCTGGACCCTGACCCGGTGGGGAGCCTGACGCCGCCGCCGGTAGTGGTGGAATATGTGCGGCCCGACGCCTGGGTGGCGGAGATTGACGGGGAGCTGAAGGTCTTTGTAAACCAGTGGGACCTGCCCCAGTTTCATTTGAGCGACCAGTATCTCCGCCTGGCAAAGGCCGGGCAGGAGGAAGAGACGGCGGTGTATCTGCGCCAGAAGATCCAGCAGGCCCGGTGGGTGCTGGCCTGTGTCCGGCGGCGGCAGGAGACCTTGGAGAAGTGTCTTACGGCTCTGGTGAAGGCCCAGGAGGACTACTTTTGGGGCAGGCAGGAGGCGCCGGGGCCGCTGCTGCGGCGGGAGCTGGCGGAGGGGTTGGAGGTTCACCCCTCCACGGTGACCCGGACGTTGAGACATAAGTACATTCAGTGCCGCCAGGGGATGTTCTCCACGGCCTGGTTTTTCGCCCGGCGGACGGGGCCGGGGGAGCAGTCGGCCCAGCGGGTGAAGGCCCGGATTGCCCGGGCGGTGAAGGAGGAGGACCCGGAGCGTCCCTTGAGCGATCAGGCACTGACGGAGATGCTGGCGGGGGAGGGGATGGTTTTGGCCCGGCGGACGGTGGCCAAGTATCGGCAGGCTATGGGGGTGCCGGCGGGGTATCGGAGGAAGCGGGGGAAGTGAATTTTTGCTGGAGGTGGTCTGGGGTGTTTCTGTGGCTGTTGGCTTCGGGGGCGGGTGAGTGGGGGATTGCCTCGCTGGCCTGAAGTGGTAACGATAACCTTCTACCTGACGATACTCCAGATCGCCCCCTCATCAGTCACCTTCGGTGCCAGCTATGGTTTCAGGTGGCTTCGCATTGGATTGAATCGAACTGTCCCCCGGACAGTTCGACCCCCGAGGGGAAGCCTACGCTACTTCGATACGTTGGGGTGATTGCTTGGGATACCTCTATCCTTCGTTGCTACCAGATCGTCCCCTCATCAGTCAGCTGCGCTGACAGCTTCCCCCCGAGGGGGAAGTCTTTTGGCGTGGGGAGAAAAAACGAGCCCGGCTGCAAACTGGCCGGGCTCGTTTTTTGGAGGCGCCTGAGAAAGGAAGATCGGGCGGACTCCAGGATAGTATTGTACAGGAGTTTACACTGGAACAAGTAAAGTTGCTTGGCGGAGGGCCACGGAGGAAAGACAGTCTGTGGGTCCGCCGGTGGTCAGGTCATATTGGAGAACATGCTGGCCGCCCGTGTTTCGGGAGGGACGGCACGGCGTTCGCCGGAGCTGACCAGGTAGAGGATGAGCCCCACGGCTATCCAGATCACATAGAGGATCAGGGCCAGGTTCCCCATGTAGCAGGGGGAGAAGGGCAGGAAGAGCATCACGAAGATGATGGTGACCAGGATGCCCCCGAACCAAGCGGTGGGCGTGCCGCCTGCGATCCGGTAGGGGCGGGGCAGGGCGGGCTCTTTCTTGCGCAGGCGGATGAGACAGAAGCAGGTGATCATCCAGGAGGTGACGCAGGCCGTGCCGGAGAAGGAGGTCAGGGGGTCGATGAGCCCCATGCCCATGACAGGGCCCAGCAGGGACAGGATGCAGCAGACGATGATGCCGTTCTTGGGAACCCCGGTTTTGGGGTCCTGCTTGGCCAGGAACTTGGGAATCAGGTTGGCCCGGGCCAGACACATCATCAGGCGGGGGGCAGCCACGAAGAATCCGTTCCAGGTGGTCAGCAGGCCGGCCAGGGTGCCCACCAGCACGATGACGTAGAGGACGTAACCGGCGGTGCCGCCGTAAGCCTGCAGCAGAAGATTGGAGACGGCGGGGCTTTCAATGTTGTAGAACTGCTGCCAGGGCAGCGCGCCGCCCAGGACGAAGAGGACCACGGCATAGAACAGGGCTGCCACGCTGACGGCCATGACCACGGACTTGCCCACGGCCTTTACGTCGCCGGAGGAATCCTCTACGGCCTGGGGAATGGTCTCAAAGCCGCACATGAAGAAGGGGGCGGAGGTCATAATGGCCAGCACGCCGCCGGGGAAGCTGTGGTGGTTGGTCTCTTTGACATTTTCGTAGATGGGCAGCAGGTTGCCTTTGTCGAACTTGACGATGCCGGCCACAATGGCGATGGCCGCGCCGGAGAGAAGGATGATGACCATCAGCTTCTGGAAGCCGGCGGCGGAGGCGGCGCCCCGCACATTCAGCAGGGTGATGACAGCGGTGATGACCACGCCGATCAAAATACCGGAGAGGTAGACATTGCCTCCGTTTAAGGTATATAAAGGCTCACCCGAGGTGAGACCGGGAATGAGCATGGACAGGATATCGGTGACGTAAATGGCCTCCCAGGGGAGCATGAAGGCGAAGGCGCCGAAGCAGGCCCAGCCGGAGATGATGGAGACCTTTTCGTTAAAGGCCCGGTAGGCAAAGGCGGCGCCGCCGCCGGCCACGGGCAGCATGGGGGTGAGCTCACAGTAGCACAGGGCCACGGGGACCATCATCACCAGAACCAGCAGGTAACCCACGGCGGCGGGAATGGGGCCGCCGCTGTTGGCCATCCAGCGGTTCAGGGACAGGGCCCAGCCCACGCCTACGATGGCGCCGAAACCGATGGTGAAGAAATCAAAGGGACTTAGGCCCTTGTTGGTTACAGAAGGGTTCTTTTTACTCATATCTCGTTCCTCATATCAGGGGGGAGCGAAGATCTTAAGCCGCGGCCCTTGGTTTGAGCCGTGGGCCTAAAATCAACGGCGATTGTTTTCTCTTTTTTGCTCTGGCCTCTGTGGCCCGTTTCCGGGCCACAGGACCAGATTTTTTGGTGATTGGGTAGATTACTTGGTGCAAGTCTCCAGAGCGGCTTCCAGGATATCCAGGCCGCAGTTGAGCTGCTCGTCGGTGATGGTGAGGGGGGCCAGGAAGCGGACCACTTGGCCCCAGCGGCCGGCGTTTTCGATCATCAGGCCGTGCTTGGCACATTCCTGGACCAGGGCGGTGACCAGCTCGCCGTTGGGCTCCTTGGTGGCGGGGTCCTTGACGAACTCCAGGCCCAGCATGGCGCCAAGGCCCCGGACGTTGCCCAGGACGGGGTACTTCTTCTGGATCTCGGCGCAGCGGGCGCGGACCATGTCGCCGATCTGGCGGGAACGGGCGGCCAGGTCCTCCCGCTCCATGATCTCAATGGTCTTCAGAGCGGCGGCGCAGGCCAGGGGGTTGCCGCAGAAGGTGCCGCCGATGGTGCCGGCGGGGACGGCGTCCATGATCTCCGCCCGGGCGATGATGGCGCTGATGGGCAGGCCGGCGGCGATGGACTTGGCGGTGGAGAGAATGTCGGGGGCGGCGCCGGCTTCCTTCCAATATTCAGAGGCGAACATCTTGCCGGTGCGGCAGAAGCCGGACTGGACCTCATCGGCCACCAGCAGGATGCCGTTGTCGTCGCAGATCTTCCGCAGGGCCTTCACCCAGGGAATGGGAGCGGGGATGAAGCCGCCCTCGCCCTGGAGGGGCTCGACGACGATGGCGGCCACCTGGTCGGCGGGCGTGCCCTCATCGAAGACATCACGGATGGACTGGATGTAATACTCGATGGCCGCTTCCTCGGTCATGTCGGCGGGGTTGCGATACAGGTAGGGGAACTTAGCCCGATAGACGCCGGTGGCCAGGGGGCCCATGTTGGTGGTGTAGGCCTTCTTGGCGGTCATGGCCATGGTGAGCATGGTGCGGCCGTGGAAGGCGCCGGAGAAGGTGATGATGTTGGGGCGCTTGGTGTAGGCCCGGGCGATCTTTACGGCGTTCTCGTCGGCCTCGGCGCCGGAGTTGGCGAAGAAGACCTTCTTCTTGTCGCCCTGGACGGGGACGATCTGGGCCAGCTTTTCGGCCAGGGCCACGTAGCCCTCGTGGGTGACGATGTTGAACATGCCGTGGAAGTATTTGTCGGCCTGGGCCTTGACGGCCTCCACGATCTCGGGATGGGTGTAGCCGATGTTCAGCACGCCCACGCCGCCGATCCAGTCCAGGAAGCGGTTGCCGTCCACGTCCTCGATCATGGCGCCTTCACCCCGGGCGATGGCAACGGGATAGACGCAGCGGATGGCGGAGGGCACGGCCTGGGCGCGGCGGTCGATGAGGGCCTTGGCCTTGGGGCCGGGGAGGGTGGGGGTGACGATTTCAGGCAGAGATGTACGCAGCATGGGAAATCAATCCTTTCTGTATCAAATAGAGTGGAAGGTGATATGTAACAACCGGAGGCTCAATAGAGGGACCGGTAGATGTCGTAGATCTGATCCCGGGAGAGAGGAACGAAGTTGTTTTTCAGCAGGCGCTGCTGGTTTTCCAGCACGGAGTCGGTGAACTCGTCCAGCTCACGCTCCTGCATGCCGTATTCATGGAGGGCCTTTTTGGGGAGCAGGCAGCTCAGCAGGTCTTCCAGAGCCTCATAGACGGTGTCGGGGGTGCAGCCCAGGATATTGGCCATGAAGGCATTGAGCTCGGCGATGGCCCCGTCAGAGCGGATGGACAGGTACTTTTTCATGACGCCGGTGAACATGGCGTAGTTGGACTCCCCGTGAGGGACGTGGTAGACCGCGCCCAGGGGGTAGCTCAGGGCGTGGACGGCGGCGCAGCCGGCGTTGCCGAAGGCGATGCCCGCGTAGTTGCTGGCCAGGAGGAACTGGTCCAGCAGGGGGATGCGGGCCTCGGGTCCCTTGTCCCGGATGGCCATGTAGCCCTTGAGGATCATCTCGATGGCGGAATAGCCGAACATCTTGGAGGCGTCGGTGGCCTTGGGGGAGAGGCTGGACTCGATGGCGTGGATGAGGGCGTCGATGGAGCTGGTGGCGAAGAACTTGAAGGGCAGGCCCTTGAGAAGCTCGGGGATGAGGACCGCGTGGTCGGCGTACATCTTGTCGTCAGCCAGCCCCTTCTTGGTGTTCCGGCTGAGCAGGGCCAGGATGGAGATGTTGGTGACCTCGCTGCCGGTGCCGCAGGTGGTGGGGACCAGGATGAGCTCCTTGTCCTTTTCCACGGGCAGCTTCCCGTCGTACAGATCTAACACGGGGGAGACGTTCTTCAGGGACAGGATTTTAGCTACGTCCACCACGGTACCGCCGCCTACGGCGATGATCCGGGTGACGTCCTTGGGCATATCCTTGTAGATGGCCTCTACCATCTCGTCGGTGGGTTCGCCCAGGCCGTATTTTTCCTGAAAGAGCACCGGGCAGGGCAGGTTCAGGGAAGTGAAATAGGGATCATACAGAAAATCGTTGGTAAAGAGCAGATCCTTGGGCCCAAGCTGGAATTCTTCCGCGAAGGCCTTGCAGGTGTCAAATTGCCAAATGGTCGGCATAATGGAAAACTGAGACATGGGGAGGTCCTCCTTGTTAATAATCTCTGGGATAACGGCGGCGGAACTCGTCCCACAGGGCGTCCCGGAAGTCAGGGTGGGCAATGCGGATAAGCTCCTCAGCCCGCTGGCGGAGGGACTTGCCCCGAAGCTGGGCGATGCCGTACTCGGTGATGACGTAGTTGACGTCGTTGCGGGTGGTGGTGACGGCGGAGCCGGGGTCCAGGAAGGGGACGATCTTGGAGATCTTGCCCTTGCCGGTGGTGGAGGGCATGGCCATGATGGCCCGGCCGCCCTTGCTCATGTTGGCGCCCCGGACGAAGTCGATCTGACCGCCCACGCCGGAGATCTGACGCAGGCCGGCGGAGGTGGAAACCACCTGGCCCATGATGTCGATCTGGACGCAGGAATTGATGGAGACCAGGTTGTCGTTCTGGGCGATGACGTAGGGGTCGTTGACGTATTGGACGGGGTACATGGCCACGGCGGGGTTGTTGTCTACGTAGTCATAGAGGCGGCGGGTGCCCATGAGGAAGGTGGCGACGCTCTGGCCCTGGTGGATGGTCTTTTTCTTGTTGGTGATGACCCCGGCCTCAGCCAGCTCCACCACGCCGTCGGAGAACATTTCGGTGTGGATGCCCAGGTCGTTCTTCTCCTTCAGGAAGAGGAGGACGGCGTCGGGAATGGCGCCGATGCCCAGCTGGAGGGTGTCGCCGTCGTGGACCAGCTTGGCTACGTTCTGGCCGATGGCCCGCTCCACGTCACTGATCTTGGGGGGCGCCAGCTCGATGACGGGGGTGTCGGTCTCCACAATGACGCCGAACTGGGTGACGTGGAGGAAGGCGTCGCCCAGGGTGCGGGGCATGTTTTTGTTCACCTGGGCGATGACCAGGTCGGCCTCCTCGGCGGCGGTCTTGGTGTAGTCCACGGAGACGCCCAAGCTGCAATAGCCGTGCTCATCGGGAGGGGAAACCTGGATGAGGGCTACGTTGGGGTGGAGGTGATCCCGCAGGAGGGCGGGGATTTCCGAGAAGTAAACGGGGGTGAAGTCGGCCCGGCCTTCGGCGGCGGCGGCCCGGCTGGTGGCCCCTAAGAAAAAGCTGTTGTGGTGGAAGTTTTTGTCGTATTCGGGCTTGCAGTACTCCGCCTTGCCCATGGCCACCATGTGGACGATTTCCACCTTTTCATATTGGGCGGCGTTGGCCACCATGGCCTCCAGCAGGAGGGAGGGCTCGCCAGTGGCGTGGGCCACCACCACGCGGTCGCCGGAGCGAATCCGGCCGACGGCCTGCTGGGGCGTGCAGAGATGTTCTTGATACCAGGTTCTCCAGTCCATGGGGATACCTCCTTTTTGGGATTTATGCCTGGGCGCTAGCCCGGGCGCGTGTCATGAGCGCCCGAGCCTGTGCCATCAGGGAGTCGTCAACGGGGTGGACCAGGATGACCTCTTTCAAATCGGGGATGAGAGGCTTGAGCTGGCCCTCGATCAGGGTTTCGTTGGTCATGGTGGCGGCGGGACAGCCGGCACACTGGCCCAGCATCCGCAGGCGGAGGATGCCATCCTGGTAACTCACCAGCGCCACGTCGCCGTTGTGGGCGCGCAGGGCGGGGCGGACCAGTTCCTCCAATAATTGTTCCAGATTCGAAGTCATCGTGTTGTCCTCCTGTCGATTGGGGGTTGGGATTATACGAAAACTCGTTAAAAAACTTTCGTTTTTTATAGCGCGAAGCGCGTCGAGTTTTGTATGAGACGGGGTGGTGCGAAGCACCGCCAGCACGCGGAGCGTGCGTGTTTCAAATGAAAGAATTTCATTTGAAATTAGTATTAGCCTTCCTTTACGTGGGCGATGCGCTTGGCCAGCAGCTTCTTGCCGGCGATGTCACCCTGGCGGGC
Organism: Clostridiales bacterium; assembly: GCA_022764045.1. GTDB lineage: Bacteria > Bacillota > Clostridia > Oscillospirales > Oscillospiraceae > Evtepia. Next base: position 28,581 of record JALERU010000043.1, read on the forward strand.
GATCATGACGCGCTGGGCCTGGGGAGAGCCGGCCCCGTGGAGGGACTCGGTGCGGTAGCCCACAGCGCCGGCGCCCAGGGAGAGGTTTTCGATCAGGCGCAGGATGCGCATGCGGTTCTCGGCGGTGGTGCCGGTGCCGTTCTTCATGTACTTCTCCACCCAGGGGCCGGTGAACTCGCCCTTCAGGTCGGCGTCGGACAGGCAGGTGCCCACGGCGCCACCGGCCAGATCCTCGGCGATGCGGGCCATCTCATAGGGGAAGCGAGTGACGTTCTGCTTGCAGACGTTGGCCAGCAGCAGGTCGATCAGATAGTTGCCGGAGGCGGTGGGCTTGCCCTCGGCGGAGCAGGCGATGCCGCAGGAGTACATGGTCTCGTTCAGGTGGATCATCTCGATGAGCTTATCCTTGATGTGGCTGGCCTTGGCCACGCCGTTGTAGTCGGCGGCCACGGCGGCGGCGCCGATGAGGACGTCGCCCACGCCCACCTTACATCCGCCGTAGCTCTGGCGGTGATAGCCGGCGAAGCGCTCCACCATCATGGTGGCGAACTCGGTCTCGCCGTTGAGGTAGATGTTCTCGTTGGGGATGAACACGTCGTCGAAGACCACCAGCAGCTCCACGCCGCCGAACTGGGAGTTGCCTACGTCGATGTCGGTGCCCTCCAGCTTGCGGGTGTCGCAGCTCTGGCGGCCCACGATCATGAACAGGCCCTCGGCGTCGGCGGGGCAGGAGAAGGAGACGGCGTAGTCCTTGTCATCGGGCCCCATGGCCTGGGTGGGCATCACCAGGACCTGGTGGGAGTTGCACATGCCGGTCTGGTGGGCCTTGGCGCCCCGGACCACGATGCCGTCGGGACGGCGCTCCACCACGTGCATGAACATGTCGGGGTCCTCCTGCTTGTGGGGGGGCAGGGAGCGGTCGCCCTTGGGGTCGGTCATGGCGCCGTCGATGGTCCAGTCCTTTTCCTGGGCCTCGGCCACGAACTTGCGGAAGTTCTCGTGATAGGTGGTGCCGTACTTCTGGTCGATCTCATAGGTGGTGCTGTAGACGGCGTTGATGGCGTCCATGCCCACGCAGCGCTGGAAACATGCGGCGGTGACCTGGCCCAGCAGGCGCTGCATCTTAACCTTGTTGATCAGGTCCTGGGTGGACTGATGGATGTGCATGAAACGGTTGATGCGCTCACCGGTCAGGTGAGAGGTGGCGGTCATCACGTCCTGGTATCTGGGGGCCTGGGCCATGTCGTAGGTCATGCGCACGGAGTTGACGGAGGGGCGGAGGATGGGGTCGTCTACGGGGTTCTCCACTTTCTTGCCGAACATGTACACGCGCATGTTCATGGCTCTCAAGCTCTCAATGTATTCGTTGCCAGTCATCATCATAGTAATTCGTCCTTTCTTCTTTGGGTGGTTTTGTTCCAGTATGGAGTTTGTAGGTTGTTTGTCAGCGAAGGCGGGGTTGGAGGTTAGGGTTGCCTTCACCCCAATATACAAGCAATTATTGTGCCAACTAAGCGGAAACCAGAGAAAAATAGAAAAAATTTTTTTATTTTTTTGAAAAAAAGCGAAAAAATAAAAAACTCCCCGGATCACGGCCCTGGGCAGGGGGTGATCCGGGGAGTTTTTTGTGGGGAGGTGTCGATTTTTGGGGAAAAGAGGACGAATGAATGATTCAAAAATGAAACGTGTCACGGAAATGAAACGGATGTGGCCTGGAGAATCCGGCGGGAAGGTGTTTCAAAAATGAATCAATCGGGAGGGAGAAGATGCTTGGTCTGATGCTTCTTTTTGTGGCGCAGGAGGGTGGCCGGGCTCATATGGAGAAGGCGGGCGGCGGAGCGGAGGGAGTCGGCCTGGGAGAGGGCCTGGGCAATGAGGGAGGCCTCAAAGCGGTCCACCTGGGCCTGGAGGCTTTCCCCGGTGAGGGTCGGGGCCTGGGGGACGCCGGGAGAAGGGGCGGGGTGGGGTTGGTCGCCGCCCTCCATGCCGTAGGTGGGGGAGATGGTTTTGGGGATGTGGAGGTTGCCGTTGTCCAGGATGGCCAGGTCTTCGGCCTGGATCTCGTCCCCGTCGCTGATGATGAAGGCCCGCTCCATGACGTTGCGCAGCTCCCGGACGTTGCCCGGCCAGGGGTATTGCAGGAGGACGGCTTCGGCCCCGGCGGTGAGGGATTTTTTGCGCTCGTAGGTCTGGTTGAGCTCGTCGATGACGGAGTTGGCCAGCTTGGGGATGTCCAGCTTCCGCTCCCGCAGGGGCGGGACCCAGACGGGGAAGACGCTCAGGCGGTAGTAGAGGTCCTCCCGGAAAGTGCCCTCGGCCACGCATTTTTGCAGGTCCCGGTTGGTGGCGGCGATGACACGGACGTCGATTTTGATGGGCTTGCTGCCCCCGACCCGGGTGAGCTCCCGTTCCTGGAGGACCCGGAGGAGCTTGGTTTGGGTGGCCAGGGAGAGCTCGCCCACCTCGTCGAGAAAGATGGTGCCCTCGTGGGCCACCTCAAAGAGGCCGGCCTTGCCCTCCCGGTTGGCGCCGGTGAAGGCCCCCCGCTCATAGCCGAAGAGCTCGCTTTCGGCCAGGTTTTCGGGGATGGCGCCGCAGTTGACCCGGATGAAGTTTTTTCGGGCCCGGGGGGAGCTCTGGTGGATGTAGGAGGCGATGCGCTCTTTGCCGGTGCCGGTCTCCCCCTGGATGAGGACCACCGTGTCCAGCTGGGCGGCCCGGCCCACGATGCGCAGGAGATTTAAGGTGGAGGGGTCCTCGGCCACCATCTGGGGGGTGTGGAGGAGCTGGTCCCGGATGACGGCGATCTCCTGCTGGTAGCGGGCGGAGAGGCGGCGCTGGTGGTCCAGGGTCTCTTGGAGGGCGATGATCTCGGTGATGTCACGGACGTTAGAGACCACCAGGCAGACCTGGTTGTTTTGGTCATAGATGGGGGTGCTGGTGACCAGGACCCGTTTGCCGGTTTTGAAGGTTTGGTCCACGGTGACGGGCTGGTTTTGGGAGAGGGCCTTGAGGGTGGAGGAGTCGGAGATGATCCCCCGGCGGACCAGCTGATCCATGGGCACCCCCAAAACATCCTGGGCGGTGAGGCCGGAGATGATCTCGTAGGAGTGGTTGCACCAGATGGGGCAGGCCTGGTGGTCGGTGATGAAGATGCCGTCGAAGGAGCTCTCCAAAATGGCCAGCATGCGGGCCAGGGCGGAGGGCTGGTCGGGGGCGAAGGGGATGGGGACGGAATCAAAGTCGAGATAGACGCGGTCTCGTTTCATGGGGGTTCACCTCGGGGAATCAGGTATTGTAGGCAATTAGAATATCAAATGAACGGGGGAAAAACTGTGGTCAAATTGCACAAAAATGCAAAAAAGAGAAAAAAGTTTGGAAAGGGGTGTACGAAAACGTCCCCGTCGAGGGGGTGTTTCAGGGGAGGGTGAGGAGGGATATGGATGAAACAGAAAAAACTGAGCCGCCAGAGTGTGCTGGCGCAGATGATGGCCCTGGCGGCAGGGGAGGCCAACGACGTGGTGAAGCTGGCCTATCTGGATGAGGAGAGAAAGGGGGAAATTGATGGGCTGGATTTGCAGTGCCTGACGGAGTTTAAGCGCAGCAGCAGCGGGGCGGTGGAGGTGAAGCTCACCGACCGGGTGGCGGTGCTGGAAAAGCTGCTGGAGCAGCTGAAGGAGGAGGAGAACCAGGGGCCCGCGGCCTTTTTGGAGTCTTTGGACCGGCCTGTAGCTCCGGAGGGGATGTGCTCCCAGCGATGAGATTTTGCTTTTCGGAGAAGCAGCGGCGGGTTCTGCGGTGGTGGCGCCGGGGAGAGGAGGACGCGGGGAAGGACGCCATCATCTGCGACGGGGCGGTGCGGAGCGGGAAGACCTTATGCCTGGGGCTGTCTTTTGTGCTGTGGAGCATGGCCCGGTTCCGGCGGCAGCAGTTCGCCCTGTGCGGGAAGACCACGGAGTCGGTGCGGCGGAACCTCCTCTCCAGCGTGCTGCCGGTGCTGGGGGAGCTGGGGTTTCAGTGGGAGGAGAAGGTCTCCCGGAACCAGTTGAAGGTCCGGTGCGGCGGGGTGGAGAACACCTATTTCCTCTTTGGGGGAAAGGACGAGGGGAGCGCGGCCCTGATCCAGGGGGTGACCCTGGCGGGGGTGCTGCTGGACGAGGTGGCGCTGATGCCCCGGTCCTTTGTGGAGCAGGCCTGCGCCCGGTGCTCGGTGACGGGGGCCAAGCTCTGGTTCTCCTGCAACCCGGCGGGACCGGGGCACTGGTTTTATCGGGAGTGGATCTGCAAGGCCCAGGAGCGCAACGCCCTCCACCTGCGGTTTTTGATGGAGGACAACCCCACCCTGTCGGAGGAGACCCGGCAGCGGTATGAGCGGGCCTTTCAGGGGGCCTTTTACCGGCGGTTCGTGCTGGGGGAGTGGACGGCGGCGGAGGGGCTGGTGTACGACTACTTTGACGAGAGCATGGTCCAGCCGCCGCCCCTGGGACCGGCGGAGCGGTGGATGATCTCCTGCGACTATGGGACGGTGAACCCCACCTCCATGGGGCTGTGGGGGAAGTATGGCGGGGTGTGGTACCGGGTGAAGGAGTATTACTACGACGCCCGCCAGGCCCGGCGGCAGCAGACCGACCAGGAGTATGCCCGGCGGCTGGCGGAGCTGGCCGGGGGACGAGAGATCGAGGCGGTGGTGGCCGACCCCTCGGCGGCTTCCTTTTTGGAGGTGCTGCGGCGGGAGGGGTGGAATGTGAGGAAGGCCAACAACGATGTGCTCTCGGGCATCCGGCTGACGGCGGACGCCCTGAAGGAGGGGAGGATTGTGATCTGCACCCCCTGTGGGGACGCCATCCGGGAGTTTGGGTCTTACTGCTGGGATCTCAGCGCCGGGGACCGGGACCGGGTGCGGAAGGAATTTGACCACGCTATGGACGAGATCCGCTACTTTGTGGCCACGGTGGTGGCCCCGGAGGCGGGGGAGGACCTCTTCTTTGCCGGGTATGTGGAGCGGCGGGTGTGAGGACGAGAACAGGAAAGGAGGACGTCATGGGACGTTGGAAAACCAGAGGAAAGGAGGAGGCAGTCCGGCCCGTGCCGGTGCAGCTGCGGCCGGCGGACCGGCATCCCTTTGGGATGATCGACGGGTATGTGCCCCTGCATCAGCCGGAGTTTTCCCTGTACCGGGCCATTCGGGAGGCCATCCCGGTGGTGGACGCGGCGGTGCTGAAGCTGGTGCGGCTGGCCGGTGGGGTAAAGGTGGTCTGCCGGGACAAGGGGGTGGAGAAGGAACTGAACCACTTCCTGCGCACGGTGCCGGTGGGGTGGAACCAGAGGGGGATTCAGTCCTTTTTGGACAGCTATCTGGACTGCCTGCTCACCTGCGGCCGGGCGGTGGGGGAGATCGTCCCCAGCCGGGACGGACGGGAGATCGCGGCGGTGCTGTGCGGGAATGTGTCGGATATCCAGGTGAAGGAGGGGGACTCCCCCCTGGAGATCCTGCTGGCCCTGCGGCAGCCGGACGGACACACAGAGGTACTGCCCCGGCAGGAGCTGCTGCTCTTTACCCCCTATCATCCTAGCCCGGAGAACCCCTACGGAGTGTCGCTGCTCCACAGCCTGCCCTTTTTGTCGGGGGTGCTGCTGAAGATTTATCAGACCCTGGGAACCAACTGGGAGCGGGCGGGGAACGTCCGGTTCGCGGTGGTGTATAAGCCCGGGGAGGAAGGGCTGGACGGCCGGCGCCTCCAGGAGCGGAGCCAACTGCTGGCCCAGCGGTGGGCCGAGGCCATGGAGAGCACCCGGGCCGGGTCCATCCGGGACTTTGTGGCGGTGGGGGATGTGGAGATCAAGGCCATTGGGGCCGAGTGCGACATCCCCGACTGCCAGGCGCCGGTGCGGATGATTCTGGAACAGCTCATCGCCCAGACGGGCATCCCGCCCTTTTTGCTGGGGCTGAACTGGTCCTCCACCGAGCGGATGAGCAGCCAGCAGGCGGATATCATGACCAGTGAGCTGGCGGCCCTGCGGCGGACCCTGACCCCGGTGGTGGAGCGGGTGTGCACCCTGTGGATGAGGATGCACGGGTATGACGGCGACTTTCAGGTGGACTGGGAGGAGATCAATCTCCAGGATCAGGTGGAAGAGGCCAAGGCGGAGCTGTACCGCCAGCAGGCGGCCCGGCTGGCCCGGGGCGAGAAAAACGGGAAAACCCAGGAGAAAAAGGAGGAGGAACATGGAGACAGTGACCAAGGAAGCGAGAGCCCAGGGGAGGACTGACCCGGCAGAGGGAGAGCTGGCGGCCATCAACGCCCTGAACGGCACCAGCCTGACGGCGGAAGAGGTCTACACCTTTGCCGTGCGGCTGTGCGACAACCAGACCGACCGGGACCAGGAGTATTTTGGCCGGGAGGACCTGGCGGCGCTGGCGGCGCTCTTTGTGGGCAAGACGGGGATCTTTGACCACAGCTGGAGCGCCAAGGACCAGACGGCCCGAATCTACCGCACGGAGCTGGTGGAGGAGCCGGGGGTGACCTCGGAGGCCGGGGAGCCGGGGTGCTATCTGAAGGGATACGCCTATATGCTGCGGACCCAGGAGAACGCCGGGCTCATCGCCGAGATCCAGGGAGGCATCAAGAAGGAGGTCAGTGTGAGCTGCGCGGTGGCCCGGCAGGTGTGCTCCATTTGCGGGGGCGAAATCCATGACCGGGGGAGCTGCTCCCATGTGAAGGGGCAGGTCTATGGGAACAAGCGGTGCATTGTGCGCTTGGCGGAGCCCACGGACGCCTTTGAGTGGTCCTTTGTGGCGGTGCCCGCCCAGCCCAAGGCCGGGGTGGTGAAGGGCTACCGGAAGGAGGGCTCCCTGGGGCAGATGCTGGCGGACCTGGGCCGGGAAGGGTCCTGGCGGGAGGAGCTGCGGCTGCTGGAACAGCAGGCGGAGACCGGACGGCGGTATCTGGAAAGGCTGCGCCGGGAGACGGTGCGGCTGGGCCTGATGGCCGAGGCGGGCCTGGGGGGCGACACCCTGCGCGCCATCACGGACAAGCTGGAAGAGCGGGAGCTGGAGGAGCTGCGGGCCTGCTATGAGAAGCGGCTGGAGGGAAAGCTGTCCCTGCCGGTGCAGCTGCGGTATGGCGGAGAGGAAGGGAGACAGACGGGGGACGACGGGTCCTTTGTCATCTGAGAAAAAGGAGGATATGAAAATGAGTGTGGCATTTGACGGAATGGGTAGTGTTGTGGTGACCTTTCAGGCCAACTCCGCTACAGCAGGGAAGCCTGCCAGCATGGCGGGAAACAACATGGTGGCCAACGCCAGCGGCGGCGTGGCCCCGGTGGGAATCATCCTGAATAGGCGGGGCAACCACGCGGCGGTACAGATCCAGGGCTATACCCAGGTGAAGTACAGCGGGGCCACCACGCCCAGCCTGGGCTGGAACCAGTTGGTGACCGACGGGACCGGCGGCCTGCGGCTGGCGGCCTCCGGAGAGACGGGCCGGGCCTGCCTGGTGGTGAACCGGGACACCGAAAACAAGACCATGGGCCTGTTCCTGTGAGAACGGGCGGAAAGGAGATGGGAAGTATGGCATATCAGTTTGAAACCGTGAAGCTGGACAAGGGAATGTACAGTGAGGCCGGGCGCTCCTTTACCAAGGTGCTGGAGAAGTGCGACCCCTCGGAGCAGTATCGGGGGACCCCGCTGGAGCATCTGGACGCCTTTCAGCGGCAGCTCAAGCGCTTTGACATCAAGGTGAAGGGGGCGGACTCCGACGTGGTGTCCAAGTTCTTCGCCACCTGGGAGTCGGCGGTCCTCTTTCCCGAGTATGTGGCCCGGGCGGTGCGCCAGGGGATGGAGGAGAGCAATATCCTGCCCCTGATGACGGCGGCGGAGACGAAGATCAATGGCATGGACTACCGCTCCATTGCCTCTACCCCCACCGAGGAGGAAAAGGCCCTGAACGTGGTGGCCGAGGGCGCCAGCATCCCCGAGACCAGGGTCCGCGCCCAGGGGAACCTGGTGAAGCTCCACAAGCGGGGTCGGATGCTGGTGGCCTCCTATGAGGCCATTCAGTTCCAGCGGCTGGATCTGTTCTCGGTGACCCTGCGGCAGATCGGCGCCTACATTAACCGCATGCATGTGGCCGACGCCATCAACGTGATCGTCAGCGGCGACGGCAACAGCAACGGGGCCACGACCTACACGGTGGGGACAGGCCCCATTGCCGGCACGGCGGGCAGCCTGAGCTATGACGCGCTGGTGGATTTTTGGAGCCAGTTTGACCCCTACACCATGAACACCCTGCTGGTGGGGGACGCCATGGCGGAGGTCCTGAAGCTGAAGGAGATGCAGGACAGCACGGCGGGGCTGTCCTTCCAGGGCACCGGCAAGCTGGTGACCCCCATGGGGGCCACCCTGCTGCGGAGCAGCGCGGTGCCTGCGGGAACCATCATCGGCCTGGACAAGAACTACGCCCTGGAGATGATCCGGGGCAGCGACGTGTTGGTGGAGTATGACAAGCTCATTGACCGGCAGTTGGAGCGGGCGGCCATTACCTCCATCTCCGGCTTTGCGAAGATCTTCCAGGAGGCCTCGAAGGTCCTGAAGATCGGCGGGTGATGGCGATGATTCAGCGCCAGGAGATTGTAGACGTGGCCACGGCCTTTGCCGGGCGGGCCCTGACGGCTGGAGAGGAGGAGGTCCTCTCCAGCCTGTGCGGCGGGGCCCTGGACCAGTGGCGGGGGCGGCTGCGGGACGAGGTGGACGAGGAGGACTGCCGGGACCTGCTGGTGGTGGCCAGCGCCTGGACGGCCCTGGCGGCCATGACGGGAGCCATGGAGGCCAGCCAGCCCACGCCGGTCTCCTTTTCCGCGGGGGATCTGTCGGTGACGGCGGCCCGGGGAGAAGGGGGAAACGCCTGCGCCGAGAGCCTGCGGCGGCAGGCGGAGCTGGTGATGACCCCCTATGTCCAGGACGGAGCCTTTGCCTTTTTGGAGGTGGAGGGATGAGCTTTACGGGGGAGTTTCAGGCCATCGCGGCCCAGTACGGGCAGGAGGTGGTCCTCCTTTCCGATGGGGAGGAGCTGGGCCGGGGCCTTGCGGTGCTGCGGCCCCTGCTGGACCGGGAGAAGCAGTTTTTGCCCACGGAGCTGGGCGTCTGGCGGCGGGAGCAGGTTTTGTGCCTGGGACAGGCGTCGCTGCCCTTTGGGTCCCGGCCGGGAGGAGTGGTTTTGCAGGCTGGAGAGGAGGCCTATGACGTGGTGAACGCCCGTCTGGTGGAGATTGGGCGGGAGCGAATCTATTGGCGGGCCGTTTTGGCCAGACGAGAGGAGGAGAGACCATGACGACGCTGACAGCCCTGCGCCAGGCCATGACGGATTTTTTGGCGGCGGCGGGGATCCAGGCCGTCACCGCCTGGCCCACGGGGCGCCGGGAGGCCCGGAAGGAGCCGGTGGCGGTGGTCCAGGTGAAAGAGGTGGAGGCCGGCGCGGCGGGGTTCCAGAACTATCTGGGGCAGGTCTATGACAGCGGGGCCCGGCGGTGGACCGAGAAGTATGGCCAGCGGGTGACGGTGAAGTTCGTCATTGCGCTCTACAGCCCGGAGCGGGCGGGAGAGGAAGGCTGCCAGCGGCTGCTGGACCAGGTGGCGGAGGCTCTGCTGAGGGGCGGACCCGGGGGCTTTGCCGTGGAGAAATGGTCGGCGGGAGAGACGGCCTTTGATGGGGCCAGCGGGATGTTCCGGGGGAAGCTCCAGGCGGTGTGCCGGGGGACCCTGGTAGCGACGACGGAGGAGACAGGAGAGATCACAGGATTTGCAGTGAAAGGAGATGTGGTGCTATGACGAGCGGTGTGACAAGCCATGCCCGGCCGGGGGTTTACTCGGTGTATGAGGCCTCGGCAGTGGTGGCCGGGGGAGCCCGCCGGGGGAAGGCGGCGGTGGCGGCCCGGAGCCAGGGGGGGACCCCTGGGGCGGTGTATGAGCTGGGCAGCTACCAGGAGGCCGCGGCGGCCTTTGGCAAGGAGGATGGGCTGACGGAGCTGGTGAAGGTTCTGATGGCCAACGGAGCGGCCCGGGTGGCGGCGGTTCCGGTGGGAGAGGACGGGGATTACGGGGCGGCCTTCGCCCTGCTGGAAGAGCAGGAGGGGGTGAAGGTGGTGGTCTGCGACAGCGAGACCCTGTCGGTGCAGCAGAAGCTGCGGGACAGCGTGGCCGCCGCCGCCCAGGTGCGCCGGGAGCGGATCGCGGTGGCGCCCTGTGGAGCCGGGGAGACGGTGAGCCAGATTACGGCCCGGGCCAAGGCTTTGAACAGCGAGCGGGTGGTGCTGATTGCCCCCGGCGCTTCCCTGGTGGCCGCGGCGGTGGCGGGGGCCATCTGCGGCCAAGGGGACCCGGCGCTGCCCCTGGGCGGGGCGGCGCTGCGGGGCATGCCCGATTTGGAGACGGCTTACAGCGAGAGCGACATCGACGCCTTGGTTCAGGCGGGGGTGACCCCGGTGGAACAGGTGGGCGGGGTGTGCTCGGTGATCCGGGGGGTGACCACCCGCACCACCACCGGAGGCGCGGAGGACAGCACCTGGCGGGAGCTGACCACCATTCTGGTGGTGGATGATGTGATCCCCGGCCTGCGGGAGGCCCTTCGGGCCAGATTTCCCAGGGCGAAAAACACCGCCCAGACCAGAGGGGCGGTGCGGTCCCAGGTGATTTTGGAGCTGGAGCGGAAGGTGGCGGCGGAGATCATCACCGGGTATGGCGAGGTGACGGCACGGGCGCTGGAGGAAGATCCCACGGTGTGTTTGGTGGAGTTTTCCTTTACGGTGGCCCATGGGCTCAATCAGATCTGGCTGAGCGCCCAGATCACGGTGTGAGAGGTTTGAAGCACCCAAAGGCTTTTTCAAAAAGGAACGGAAGAAAGGGGAGAGAATATGGCGGCGAATTGGATTCCCACCAGCAGCGATATTTATTTGGAGGTCAACGGAAAAAAAGTGGCGGTGGTCCAGAGCTACACGGCCCAGAGCACCAAGTCCAGCACCACGGTGGAGGCCTTTGGGGAGAAGGAGCCGGTGGCGACCATTCCGGGGCAGAGCAAGCACGTGCTGGAGCTGACGAGAATTTACGCCACGGACGAGGCCCTGGCCGACGGCATTGACTTTTATGGGCTGGAGGATTTCAGCCTGGTGATCTGCAAGCCGGACCGGCGGGTGATCTACAGCGGGTGCCAGTGGAGCAAGATCGGAGAGAGCGGCACTCTGGGCGCCTCGGTGGTGGAAAAGGTCACGGTGGTGGCGGGAAGGAGGATTGAGACGGCGTTATGAACATCCCGGATTGGCTGAAGCTGGCCGGCCCCGCCCCCGCAGGAAGACTGCCGGGGGGCGGGGAGGTGCGGCTGCTGACCGCTCAGGAGGTGCTGGAGGCCCGGCGGGAGGCCCTGGAGCTGGCTGCGGAAGAGGGGGAGCTGGCCCTGTGCTCCAACGCCTGCCTGGTGGCCCGGGGGGTGGTGCGCCGGGGAAGGCCGGTGTATTCCTCCGGGGAGGAGGTGCTGGAGAAGCTGACGGCGGGGCAGATTGAGGAATTGGCCCGGCGGTGGACGGACTTTTCCCGGGCGGAGGACCCCGGGCTGGGGCTGGGGAAGGAGCGGCTGGACCGCCTAAAAAAAGCCTGGAGCACATGCCGCGGCAGCGCCTTCGGTGGCGTGTGCTCAAAGCTTTTGGAGCGCTGCCCACGGAGGAGGGGGCCAAGGCCATGACCGACCGGGACTATCTCTGGTGCGCGGTCAACCTGTTGCTGGACGAGGAAGAGGTGGTCAGCCGCCTCTGTCCTGCCTGCCGGGCGGAGGCGGAGAAGGACCGGTGCCCGGTGTGCGGGCGGGAGAAGGGGGAGGTATCCCAAGGGGAGAACCCCGCCTTTGACTGGGCGCGGTTTGAACGGATGAAGGAGGGGAAGACGCCGTGATGGATTATTTGGAAGCCCTGCTGGGCCAGGCGGGGGAGGAGGAATGGATGGCCTCCAGCCGGCGGGTGATCCTGGGGCGGAGAACGACCGTCCAGGCCGGCGACCCGTCGGAGGAAGAAGAGACAGCGGAAGGGGAGAGCCTCCTGCTCCAGAGCGGGGAGGGGAGCGGCGCGCCGGAAGGAGACCTGTCTTTGAAAGGGGAAACCCCTGTGGGGGAGGAACTGGAAGGGATGGACGGGACGGCCCGCCGGGCGGACCTCTGGATGGCCCGGGAAGGGGGCCGGGAGGAGGGGGCCCCCCTTTATGAGGCTTTGCGCCGGACGGCCCAGGTGGCCCAGCTTGCGGCGGGGGGACGGGAGACGGTCGCATTGACTCTGCCGGGAGAGACGGCGGGGCGGCAGGAGGATTGGACCGCCCTGGACCGGGCGGTCCAGCGGGACGCCCGGCGGTATGACGGGGGTTTTACGCTGTATTAATACGAGAAGGAGGGAAGAACGTGGAGCTGACGCCCATGCAGTATAAGGACTATATCTGGCCCCACAACCCCAGGACCTATACCATCTCCTATGAGCGGAAGGTGGCGGTTCACAAGGTGCCCTTTGGCCGGTACGCCATGCAGGACCTGGGGCTGGGCCGGCGAGTGATGCGGGGGGAAGGAGAGTTTTACGGGGAAGGGGCCTATGAGGAATTTAAGAAGCTGGCCTCGGTGTTTTACCATGGGGGGCCAGGGGTGCTCCTCCACCCGGTGTGGCAGAGCGCCAACGCCTACTTTGTGGAGCTCTCGTTGGCCCAGGAGCCCCGGAAGGATTATGTGAGGTATACCTTTACCTTCTGGGAGGATTCCAGCGGCTACAAACAGAAGCTGGAGCCGGTGGTGAAGACCGGGACCGGCGGCGGGCAGAGCACCGGGGGAAGCGTGCCGGCCTCGGCCCAGTATCACACGGTGGTCCGGGGGGAGACCCTGTGGGGGATCGCCCAGGGCCAGGGGATCACCCTGGGGGAGCTGCTGGTGCTCAACCCCCAGTTGAAGAACCCCAATGTGATTCAGCCGGGCCAGAAGATTCGGGTGAGGTGATGGGATGACGGAATGGCGCATGACCTGCTGTGACGGCAGGACGTACACCCTGCCGACTCCGGTGGCCTGGCGGCTGGAGTACGGGTTGGGGTCCCCCTGTGACAGCTTTTGGGTGAAGGTGCTGTGGTCGGCAGGCCAGGAGGACAAGCTGGCCGACGGCACCCGAATCCAGGTGACGGAGGAGGGCAAGACCCTTTTTGTGGGGGTCATCGACGAGTGCGAGAGCCAGTGGACCCAGGCCGGGTGCGTGGCGGAGCTGACAGGCCGGGGGCTCCAGGCGCTGCTGCTGGACAACCAGGCGGAGGCGGCGGACTACGGCCAGGCCACCCTGTCGGAGATTTTGCGGCGGTATGTGACCCCCTATGGAATCGGCCTGGCAAAGCCGGTGAGCCTGCCGGCGGTGTGGGGGTTTTCGGTGTCCTCGGGCAGCAGCTGCTGGAAGGTGGTGTATGAGTTTGCCCGATATTACGCCGGGGTGACACCCCGGTTTACCCGGGAGGGGAAGCTGGCCCTCCACCCCTGGGCCGACGGGACGCCGGTGGTGCTGGGGATGGAGGCCCCGGTGACCAAGGCGGTGCGGCGGGATAAGCGGTATGGGGTGCTGTCTCAGGTGACGGTGAAGGATGTGACAGGATGGAACCGGCAGACGGAAGTAAATGGAGATTTTGTAAGACGAGGTGGCCGGTGCAGCCGGGTGATCCTGCTGCCGAAAAACACCGGGTTCCAGGCCAGGCGGTACCGGGCCAGGTTTCAGCTGGACCGGTCGGCGGCGGAGCTGCTGACCTTTGAGGTGACGGTGGCCCTGCCCTTTGCCGCCTGGCCGGGGGATCTGGTGAAGCTGGACCGGGCGGGCTGGAAGGGCAACGGCCTTTATCGCGTGCGGGAGAGCAAGGTGAGCCTGGGGGAGAAGGGATATGAGACGACGCTGCTGTTGGGGGACCCCAAGGCGGTGCTGTAATACTAATTTCAAATGAAATTCTTTCATTTGAAACACGCGCGCTACGCGTGCTGGCGGTGCTTCGCACCGCCCCGTCTCATACAAAACTCGACGCGCTTCGCGCGATAAAAAACGAAAGTTTTTTAACGAGTTTTAGTATAAAAGGAGGTTTTTTTCATGTGGATGGCGAAACGGCAGGGGGCGTTCCCCCTGGAAGAGCCCGGGGCAGAGCTGGGGCAGGTGACTCTGTCCGGGGGCCCGGTGGGGGTGGCCCTGGCGGGGGAGCGGCGGAACGTAACGGTCTGCCTGCCCGGGGGCTATCACTGGACCCCGGCCCGGGGGGACACGGTGCTGGTGGTGAAGAGCGGGGCGGAGGAGGCCCCCTGTGTGGTGGGAAGCCCGCAGGAGGGGGCGGTCCCGCCGGGGGAGGTGTGGATCTCCATGGCCCCCGGGGCGGGGGTGCGGCTGAAGGCCGACGGGTCGGTCCTGCTCCAGGGCAGGGTGGAGGTGTCGGGGTCTTTGGCGGTGAACGGTGAGGAGGTGAGACCGTGACGGCGGTTCAACTGCGAGAGGGAGACTATTGCCCGGACGGCGCGGGGGGCTTTGCCCGGGCCAACGGGGCGGAGGGCGTGCTGGAAAAGGTCCTGTTCCTGCTGACGGCCCGGCGGGGGAGCTTCCCCCTGCTGCCGGAGGTGGGGAGCCGGCTGTATTTGCTGCGCCGGGCCAAGGCCTCGGCCCGGGGGGCGCTGGGAGCCAGCTACGCTGCCGAGGCACTGGCAGGGGAGCCCGACCTGCAGGTGATGGGAGCGGCCTGGGACGAGGCCCAGGGAAGGCTCCATGTGGAACTGGAATGGCGGGGGGAGAGCCTGCGGGCTTCGGTCTCCCTGTGAGGAAAAGGAGGAGTGGCTATGAAGACAGTGGAAGAGATTTACCGGGAGATGATGGCGTGCTTCGCCCAGGAGACGGGGATGGAACCCGACGGCGCGGGGGAGCTGGCGGTGAGGATGTATGCCCTGGCGGCCCAGGTCTATGGGCTGTACGCGGAGAATGAATGGACCCGCCGCCAGTGCTTTCCCCAGACGGCCACGGGGGAGGAGCTGGAGAAGCACGGCGCCCTGCGGGGGGTGAGCCGCCGTCCCGCCGGACGGGCCCAGGGGACGCTGCGGTTTTCCGTGGGGGAGACGGCAACCCAGGCCCTGGCCATCCCCCAGGGGACGGTATGCATGACGGCGGGGCTGGTGTCCTTTGAGACCACCCAGGAGGGGGTGCTGCCGGCGGGGGCTCTGTCGGTGGATGTTCCCGCCCAGGCGGTGGAGCCGGGGAACGGCGGGAACGTGTCCGCCGGGACGGTGCGGACCATGGCGGTGGCGCCGGTGGGGATCGCTGCCTGCACCAACCCCACGCCCTTTGCTGGCGGCCGGGAGGCCGAGGAGGATGAGGAACTGCGGCAGCGAATCCTGGCCACCTACCAGCGCCTGCCCAACGGCACTAACCGGGCCTATTATGAGCAGGAGGCCCTGGCGGTGGAGGGCGTGGCGGCGGCAAAGGTGCTGCCCAAGAACCGGGGCCTGGGCACCGTGGACGTGGTGGTGGCGGCCCCCGGCGGGATGCCGGGGGAGGAGCTGCTGGAACGGGTGCGGGCGGATCTGGCCCAAAAGCGGGAGATCGCGGTGGATTTGCAGGTCCTGGCCCCGGAGGCGGTGGAGGTGAACCTGATCCTGTCGGTAAAGCCTAAGGCGGGGCTCCTCCCCGGGCCGGTGATCCAGCGGGTGAAGAAGGCTATGACCGACTGGTTTGACGGGTCGATGCTGGGCCGGGATCTGCTGCTGGTTGAAATCAGCCAGCGCCTGTACCAGGTGGAGGGTGTGGAGAACTATCAGGTTTTGGGTCCGGTGAACGACGTGACGGTGGGGGAAAACCAGTTGCCTGTGCTGGGGCTGCTGTCGGTGGAGGAGCTGCGATGAACCATGGACAGAATTTGAGAGATCTGCTGGCCCCCCTGGGGGTCTACCGGTGGGAGGGCTCCTTTCAGTGGGGGGAACTCCAAAGTGAGGGGGAGGCCCTGGACGGGGCAGCCCGCCAGCTGGCCCGGATTCAGCGGGAGATGAACCTGTCCACCGCCGAAGCGGAGGGCCTAACAGGCCTGTTGGCCCTGCTGGGGCGGGAGGGGATGGAAGGGTCCCCGGAGGAGCTGCGCCAGACGGCGGCGGCCCTGCTGCGGATCGGCGGGGACAGCTTCACCCTGGCGGCCATGAACGACACGATCCGGGGCTGCGGCATCCCCGCCCAGGTGGAGGAGACAGGAGACCCCTTGCGGGTGGTGGTCTCCTTTCCCGGCGTGGTGGGGATTCCGGCGGACTTTTCCTGGGCCAAGACGCGCATTGAGGAAATTTTGCCCTGCCATTTGCGGGTGGAGTACCGGTTTGCGGACCAGAATTGATGACGGAACAGGAAAAGACCGGGGGCTGCTGCCGGGATGCCAAACCGGGCCGGGGAGAGGAAGACCTTGGGGGACAAGGCCTTCCTCTTTTTGGGCGGAACATGGGACCACAAGCCATGGTGCCGAAGTCACAGACGCCCCCTAAATTTTGTGCAATAATTTTATCCATCAAGTATTGACGGGGTAGGGCCCTGGTGCTATGATGTGGATGCTGGTTTGAAGTGGGCACAAGATGATGTGCCAAGAGAATATGAAAACCACAAGATAACCTATCGAAGAACGATAGTTCGGAACAGAGAAGGAGAGACCCTCGATGACCATGGTACAGCAGATTCGGAAACGGGACGGAAGAGTGGTCCCCTTCCATGAAAATAAGATCGCCGACGCCATCAACAAGGCCTTTGAGGCCACCTACAAGCCCGGCTATGACGAAACCGCGGCCAAACTGGCCCACGAAGTGGCCTCTGTGCTGGAGGTAGAGGGGAGCGACTGCCCCGATGTGGAGCACATCCAGGATATTGTGGAGCGGGTGCTCATGGACAATGGCTATATCCAGACGGCCAAGGCCTATATCCTCTATCGGTCCGAGCGGAACCGGGCCCGGGAAATGAACACCCGGCTGATGAAGATCTATGAGGACATTACCTTCTCCTCCGCCAAGGACAGCGACATTAAGCGGGAGAACGCCAACATCGACGGCGACACCGCCATGGGCACCATGCTGAAATATGGCAGCGAGGGCTCGAAGCAGTTCTACCAGATGTTCGTGATGAAACCCGAGCACGCCCGGGCTCATATCAGCGGGGATATCCACATCCATGACATGGACTTTGCCCCCATGGGGACCACCACCTGCACCCAGATTGACCTGATTAAGCTCTTTGACGGGGGCTTTTCCACCGGCCACGGCACCCTGCGGGAGCCCAACGACATCGCCTCCTACGCCGCCCTGGCCTGTATTGCCATTCAGTCCAACCAGAACGATCAGCACGGCGGCCAGTCTATCGTGAACTTTGATTACTCCATGGCCATCGGCGTGCGGAAGACCTTTAAGCGGATCTACCGCCAGAACCTGGCCCGGGCCATGATGCTGCTGGAGGGGCAGGAGGACCCCGAGAGCGAGATCAAGGCAAACATGCAAAAGCTCGAGGCCGAGACCGGCCTGTATCCTAAGCTGGAGGACTGCGAGGATTACTTCCAGGCGGAGATGCCCTTCCTGCTGGAACACTACGGCCAGGATGAGGCGGAGCTGCGCAAGTGCCAGGAATTCGCCCACTACCGGGCCACCAAGGAGACGGACCGGGCCACCTATCAGGCTATGGAGGCGCTGATTCACAACCTGAACACCATGCACTCCCGGGCCGGGGCCCAGACCCCCTTCTCCTCCATCAACTACGGCATGGACACCACCCCCGAGGGGCGGATGGTGATGAAGAATATTATGCTCTCTACCGAGGCCGGTTTGGGCAACGGGGAGACCCCCATCTTCCCCATCCAAATCTTCCGGGTGAAGGAAGGGGTCAACTATAACCCCGGCGAACCCAACTACGACCTCTTCCGGCTGGCCATCCGCTGCTCGGCCAAGCGTCTGTTCCCCAATTTCTCCTTTGTGGACGCCCCCTTTAACCTGCAGTATTATAAGGAAGGGCATCCGGAGACGGAAATCGCTTACATGGGCTGCCGCACCCGGGTGATCGGCAACGTGGTGGACCCCACACGGCAGGTCTGCAACGACCGGGGCAACCTGTCCTTTACCACCATCAACCTGCCCCGCTTGGGCATCAAGGCCAAGGGGGACATCAACGTCTTCTTTGAGAGCCTGGATCATATGCTGGATCTGTGCGTGGAGCAGCTGCTGGAGCGGTTTGAGTTCCAGTGCCGCAAGAAGGTGAAGAACGCTCCCTTCCTCATGGGCCAGGGAGTGTGGATGGACTCCGACAAGCTGGACTGGGATGACGAGGTCCGGGAGGTGCTGAAGCACGGCACCCTGTCCGTGGGCTTCATCGGCCTGGCAGAGACCCTGAAGGCCCTCATCGGCGAGCACCACGGGGAGAGCGAAAAGGCCCGGGTGCTGGGCCTGGAGATCATCGGCCACATGCGGGCCCGGATGGACGAGGAGAGCAGAAAGCGGAACCTGAACTTCTCCCTGCTGGCCACCCCCGCCGAGGGGCTCTCCGGCCGCTTCGTGAAGATCGACAAGGAGAAATACGGGGTCATCGAGGGCATCACCGACCGGGAGTATTACACCAACTCCTTCCACGTGCCCGTGTACTACCCCATCTCCGCCTACGATAAGATCGCCATTGAGGCCCCCTACCACGCCCTGACCAACGCGGGCCACATCAGCTACATTGAGATGGACGGGGACCCCACCGAGAACCTGGACGCCTTCGAGCGGGTGATCCGCTGCATGAAGGAGAAGGGCATCGGCTACGGCTCCGTGAACCACCCGGTGGACCGGGACCCGGTGTGCGGCTTCTCCGGCATCATCGGGGATCAGTGCCCCGGCTGCGGCCGGCGGGAGGACGACGGGGTGCCCTTTGAGCGCATCCGCCGCATCACCGGCTACCTGGTGGGCACCCTGGACCGGTTCAACAACGCCAAGCGGGCGGAGGAGCACGACCGGGTGAAGCACAACGTATGATACTGATTCTTGACTCAAAAATTGAATCAAGAATCCCGTGTGCTGCGCACACTGGCATCGTGCTCACGCACGCTGCGCCGTCTCATGCAGTTCTTGACGCGCTTTGCGCTATAAAAAGCTTTGAAAGCTTTTTATCAAGAACTAGTATGACAGAATATGAATCAAACGATGCAAAAGAGAAGTCCGGCCCTGCCGGGCTTCTTTTTTGCATGCAGCGTTTGCTGCGGACAGGGGGGAGGACTGTCCGCGGAGTAAGGATGTGCCTTGACGGGGCAGCAAATTTTTGGCGAAAAAAGCACAATTTCTGTCCACCGAAGGTGGAATTGTGCTTGCAAAATGTCAGGGTCGGTACTATAATTTACTTGATCGTGTTTTAAGACGATGTGAGGAAAATGAAAGATAAGATAAAAAAACTGCAAACACCGATTATTAAAACTTCTCCTCGTCGACCAAAGGAGTGAAAGCAATGACCGAGTTTAAGTCAGGTGTTGACCTCTCCCTGATGGAAGGCGTGCTCCGCCAATATCAGGAGGACTCCACCAGCCTGATCATGATCCTGCAGCGGGCTCAGTCTATCTACGGCTATCTGCCTCAGGAAGTGATCTACCATGTGGCGGAACGGACCGGCAACAGCCCCGCTAAGGTGATGGGCGTGGCCACCTTCTATAGTTACTTCCGCCTCAAGCCCATGGGCACCTATCAGATTATGCTCTGCGAAGGCACCGCCTGCCACGTCAACGGCGCCGAGCGCATCCGCACCGCCATCACCCAGGAGCTGGGCATCCACAACGGCGAGACCACCGAGGACGGCATGTTCACCCTGAACGAGGTGGCCTGCCTGGGCTGCTGCTCCCTGGCCCCTGTTATGATGATCAACGGGGATACCTACGGAAACCTGACCCCGGAAAAGACCATCAAGATCCTCCGGGAGCTGCGCAAGCGGGAAGAGGGCGGCGGCATCCGCATCCTGGTTGGCCAGGGCAGCTGCGGCGTGTCCGCAGGCGCGGCCCGGGTGGCCAAGGTCCTCTCCGGCCACATGACCGCCACCGACAGCTTCACCGTCCAGAAGACCGGCTGTATCGGCATGTGTTACCTGGAGCCCATCGTGGATATCTACGAGGGCGACAAGCTTCTCCACCGCCTGGTCCGGGTCACCGAGACCGACGCCCTGGGCATCGTGGAGGCCGTCCGCACCAAGGACTTTTCCAAGCTGGAGGCCATGTTCATCAGCGACGAGGACGCCCGCTTCCTGAAGAAGCAGAAGCGCGTGGCCCTGCGTCACTGCGGCATCGTGGACCCCACCAGCATCGACGACTACATCCAGCACGACGGCTACAAGGCTCTGGACAAGGCCCTGCACATGACCCCCGAGGAGGTCATCGAGGAGATCAAGGTCTCCGGTCTGGCCGGCCGCGGCGGCGCAGGCTTCCCCACCTGGTTTAAGTGGAACGCCGCCCGCCAGGCAGAAGGGGAGAACAAGCACCTCATCTGCAACGCCGACGAGGGCGACCCCGGCGCATTCATGGACCGGGCCGTCATCGAGTCCGACCCCCACAGCCTTATCGAGGGCATGCTCATCGGCGCGTACGCCATCGGGGCCAAGGACATGTATGTGTACATCCGTGCTGAGTACCCCCTGGCTGTGGAGCATTTAGGGCTGGCCATTGAGCAGGCCAGAAGCCGCGGCCTGCTGGGCGAGAACATCCTGGGCACCGGCTTCTCCTGCGACCTGTCCATCAAGATCGGCGCAGGCGCCTTCGTCTGCGGCGAGGAGACCGCCCTCATCGAGTCCATGGAAGGCAAGCGCGGTATGCCCCGCCTGAAGCCTCCCTTCCCCGCTCAGAGCGGTTACTTAAACGAGCCCTCCAACATCAACAACGTGGAGACCTTTGCAAACGTTGCCTGGATTCTGAACAACGGCGGCGCAGCCTTTGCCGCCATGGGCACGGAAAACTCCAAGGGCACCAAGGTCTTCGCCCTCACCGGCAAGGTCCAGCGGGGCGGCCTGGTGGAGGTGCCTATGGGCAACTCCCTGAAGGACGTTATCTTCGACATTGCCGGCGGCATCAAGAACGGCCGCAAGTATAAGGCGGTTCAGATGGGCGGCCCCTCCGGCGGCTGTATCCCCGCCGAGCTGGCCGACACCCCCATCGACTACAAGGCCCTCTCCGCCACCGGCGCCATCATGGGCTCCGGCGGCATGGTGGTCATGGACGACTCCACCTGTATGGTGAACATCGCCCGGTTCTTCCTGGACTTCACCGCCCGGGAATCCTGCGGCAAGTGCGTCCCCTGCCGCATCGGCACCACCCGCATGAAGGAGATCCTGGACCGCATCTGCGAAGGCGAAGGTCAGGAAGGGGACATTGAGCTGCTGGAGGAGCTGTGCGTGTCCATCAAGGACGGCGCCCTCTGCGGCCTGGGCCAGACGGCCCCCAACCCCGTCCTCACCACCATCCGGTATTTCCGGGACGAGTACGAAGCCCACATCCGGGACAAGAAGTGTCCTGCCGGAGAGTGCTCCGCGCTGCTGACCATCTCCATCGACCCGGTGAAGTGCAAGGGCTGCACCCTCTGCGCCCGGAAGTGTCCCGTGGAGTGCATCAGCGGCGAGCGGAAGGAGCCTCACATCATCAATCAGGCTGCCTGCATCAAGTGCAAGCAGTGCGTGAGCTCCTGTAAGTTCGACGCCATCATCGTAGAGTAAGGAAGGAGGGCGTCACCATGAAAAAGATCAAAGTAACCATCAATGGTAAAGTGTGTACCGGCAAGCCCGGCCAGACCCTCCTGGAGATCGCCGAAGATAACGGCATTGCCATCCCCAACCTCTGCCACAACGGCCAGCTGAAGCACTACGGCGGCTGTTCCCTGTGCGTGGTGGAGGCCGAGGGCAGCCCCAAGCTCCTGCGGGCCTGCTCCACCGTGGCCACCGACGGCCAGGTGATTGACACCGAGTCCGAGCGGGTGGTCCGCACCCGCAAGACCAGCATCGAGCTGCTCATGAGCGACCACGACGGCGACTGCCGGGGTCCCTGCGTGCTGAAGTGCCCCGCCAGCGTCAACGCCCAGGGGTACATCCAGGCCATCGCCCGGGGGGATGACAAGGAGGCCGTGCGCATTCTGAAGGAGCGCCTGCCCATCCCCGCCTCCATCGGCCGCGTCTGCCCCCATCCCTGCGAGGGCGGCTGCCGCCGGCAGATGGTGGAGGAGGCCATCTCCATTTCCTACCTGAAGTATTTCGCCGCTGACCGGGTCATCGCCGCCGGCGGCTACCTCCCCGCCAAGGCTGCCGCCACCGGCAAGCGGGTGGGCATCATCGGCGGCGGCCCTGGCGGCCTCACCGCTGCTTACTACCTGTCCCTGAAGGGCCACCGGGTGACCATCGTGGACGCCATGCCCCAGATGGGCGGTATGCTCCGGTACGGCATCCCCGAGTACCGCCTGCCCAAGAAGGTGCTGGACGAGGAAATCGCCGAAATCGCCTCCCTGGGTGTGGAGATGAAGAACAACTACCGCATCGGGGTGGACGCTACCTTCGAGGAGTTCAAGAGCAAGTACGACGCTGTGGTTCTGGCCATCGGCGCCTGGGAGAGTATGCCCGTGGGCTGCCCCGGCGAGGAGCTGGAGGGCGTCATGGGCGGCATCGACTTCCTCCAGCGGGTTGCCCTGGGGGAGAAGCCCGACATCGGCGACAAGGTGGCCGTGGTGGGCGGCGGCAACACCGCCATGGACGCCTGCCGCACCGCCGTCCGTCTGGGCGCCAAGGAGGTCTACGTGGTCTACCGGCGCACCGAGAAGGAAATGCCCGCTGAGCAGATCGAGATCGACGAGTCCCGGGAAGAGGGCGTCATCTATAAGTTCCTCACCAACCCCGCCGAGATCATCGGGGAGAACGGGAAGGTCAAGGAGATCAAGCTCCAGGTCATGGAGCTGGGCGAGCCTGACGAGTCCGGCCGCCGCCGTCCCGTGCCCGTGCCCGGCAAGTTTGAGGTCCTGCCGGTGACCTGCGTCATCGCCGCCATCGGCCAGAAGGCCAATGTGGCCGGCTTCGAGAGCGTGGAGCTCAACCGCAAGGGCATCATCGCCGCCGACGAGACCAGCTACCGCACCTCCGTGGAGGGCGTGTTCGCCGTGGGCGACGCCACCAACAAGGGCGCTTCCATCGCCATCGAGGCCATCGGCGAGGCCCGCCGCTGCGCCAAGGTGGTGGACCTGTACCTGAACGGGGTGGATGTGCCTTACCACAAGACCTACCTGTCCGTGAAGGACGTGTCCCCCGAGTATTTCGAGGACTACATCAAGCTGCCCCGCACCAAGATGAACGTGCGGCCTCCCGAGGAGCGCAAGCACGACTTCCAGGAGATCAACTTGGGCTTCACCGAGGCCCAGGCCCGGGCCGAGGCCGCCCGCTGCCTGGACTGCGGCTGCCACGACTTCGAGGAGTGTAAGCTCATCCGCTGCGCCAACCTGTACGAGCTCAAGCCCGAGCGCATCGCCCGGATCAAGGGCACCGGCAAGGTGCACCCCAGCTACAAGGAGAAGCGCCTGGTGGCCATCGAGCGGGACCAGGGCAAGTGCATCCTCTGCGGCCAGTGCGTGCGCATCTGCAGCGAAGTGGTGGGCAAGGGCATCATCGACCTGGTGGGCCGCGGCTTCGACACCGTGATCCGTCCGGAGTTCCTCCAGAGCGACGCCATCCGCGGCTGCGTGGACTGCCTGGAGTGCGCCAACGCCTGTCCCACCGGCGCCCTGCGCATCCGGGAGAACGAAGTGGAAGAGTAACCTTCCCTCCCAACCTGCATCAAAAAGCGCCCGAGCTTCGGGCGCTTTTTTGCATTCCGTCTGTGCACACACGCAGGAACCCGCACGCCCCCGCCGGGCAGGCACCCCCCGAGGGCCCTTGCATTTTTCCCCAAAAAGGATATAATGGAATACCAGTGTGTCTACCATTTTTCTGTTCTGGGAGGCGTTTCCATTGAACCGTGATTTCGCCCTGGGCTGTGTGTGCATCGCCCTGGCTACCATGATTTTCTCCACCATGGAGGTTTTGCTCAAGCTCCCCGCCGTGGCCGGGGCCTTCCACCCCCTCCAGATCACCATGGAGCGGTTTCTGGTGGGCGGGCTGTGCCTGATCCCCGTGGCGGCCCATGCCCTGAAAAAGCGGGGAATCCGGCTCACCGCCGCCGACCTGCGGTACTTTGCCCTCACCGGCCTGCTGGATGTTCCCCTGGGCATGGTGTTCTACCAGCTGGCCATCACCTGCGGCCAGGCCAACATCGTGGCGGTGATCTTCTCCGGCAACCCCATTTTCGTCACCATGCTGGCCTTCCTCATCCTCCACGAGGCCATCCACTGGAACAACATCCTGGCCCTGGTCTTTGAGATCCTGGGGATTCTGGCCATCATGAACCCCTTCGGCGGCGGCGCGTTCAGCGTCAAGAGCATCCTGCTCACCATCCTGGCCGCCCTCTTCTTCGCCCTGTACGCGGTGATGGGGAAGAAAAAGACTGCCCAGGTGGGCAGCATCGTGGTCACCTGCTGCAGCTTTCTTTTCGGCGCGGCGGAGTTGTTCCTGATCCTCCTGCTGGGCCGCACCGGCCCGGGCCGGGCCTTCTTCGGAGCGGTGGGGCTGGAGCTTTTCCAGGACGTTCCCTTCCTCCAGGGCATCAATCTCACCACCCTGCCCTACTTCCTGTTCATCGGCATTGTCAACTGCGCCGCGGGCTATGTGTTCCACATGCTGGCCATTGAAAAGACCAGCGCCACCCACGGCAGCCTGGTGTTCTTCTTTAAGCCCATTCTGGCTCCCATCGTGGCCCTGGCGGTGCTGGGGGAGGCCATCACCAGCCCCATCATCCTGGGCATCGTCATGTTCCTCATTGGCAGCCTGCTGGGCATCCTGCCGGAGGCCCTGCGGGTGCGGAAAGCCAGCCGCGCCCTGGAGGACGCCGCCCCCCGGCCATAACCATCCCACAAAGGAGACTGTTTATGTTCACTCCCATTGACCTTTCCACCTGGCCCCGCCGGGAGCATTTTCACTACTACCGCAATATCCTGCCCTGCGGCTACTCCGTCACCGTCCAGCTGGACCTGACCCGCTTTCAGGCCATGCTCCGGGACCAGGGGCTGAAATTTTACCCCAGCTTCATCTGGTGCGTGTCCCACACCATTCTGTCCCACCCGGCCTTCCGCATGGGGGTGGACCAGGAGGGCAACCCCGGCACCCATGACGTGCTCCACCCCAACTACACCATCTTCCACCCGGACGACCACACCTTCTCCGACCTGTGGACGGAGCACAGCGAGGATTTCTCTCAGTTTTACCAGGACTTCCAGGCAGACCAGGTGGTCTACGGGGACAACCACGGCATCAAGGCCAAGCCCGGCCAGCCCGCCAATTTCTACTGTATCTCCTGCGCGCCCTGGCTGGACTTCACCGGCTACGCATCCACGGTGTCCGGGGGTCAGCCCAACCTGTTCCCGGTGATCACCTGCGGCCAGATGGTCCGGGAGGGGGACAAGGTTCGGATGGCCATGGCCATCAACATCTCCCACGCCGCCGCCGACGGCTGGCACACCGCCCAGTTTGTCCGGGATCTGCAAGCCCTGCTGGACACCATCCCCCTTCATCTGGAACCGAGGTAAGCCCATGAACGATTTGCTGAAACAGGAGTTTGACGCCAAGACCATCACTGCCGCCCAGGCGGCGGCCCTGGTGCAGAGCGGCCAGAACGTGTACATCGGCTGCTGCACCAGCTACGCCCGGGCCATTGCCGACGCCCTGGCCGCCCGCTCCCAGGAGCTGGAGGGGATCACCATCGGCTGCTCCAACATCATTCCCCCCATGGCCTTCCTGGACTGCGCCAACCCGGACGCCTTCCGCATCTCCACTTACTTCGTCGGGTATGAGGACCGCCGGGCCCTGTGGGCGGGGCGGGCGGACTACACCTCCGTCCACCTGGGCCAGGTGGACCAGTGGTGCCGCCACACCTTCCACCCGGACATCGCCTTTTTCGACGTGTCCCTCCCTGACGAGGAGGGGTACATGAGCTTCGGAGCCTCCGGCTGCTGCATGCACCCCTTCATCCAGGAGGAGACGGACAATATCGTTCTGCACATCAACCGGTTTGCCCCCTACGTCTCGGGAGAGCGGACCAAAATCCACATCTCCCAGGCCAGGCATGTGGTCTGGGCGGACGTGGAGAAGGAGACTGTCCCCGGCGGCCCCATGGAGGCCGACCAGGAGACCGCCGCCATGTCCCGGTTCCTGCTGGACCAGATCCCCGACGGAGCCTGCATCCAGCTGGGCATCGGCGGGGTAGCCAACGCCGTGGGCTACGGCCTCATGGACAAGAACGACCTGGGATGCCACACGGAGATGATGTCCGACTCCATCATGGCCCTCATGAAGGCCGGGGTCATCAACAACAGCCGGCCCAAGTTCATCCCCCACCGGTCGGTGGTGGGCTTTGCCTTTGGGTCCAGGGAGCTGTACGAATTTCTGGACCACAACGAGGACATGTTCTTTGCCCCCTTCCCGGTGGTGAACAGCCCCATCAACATCGCCAAAAACGACAACATGATCTCCATCAACACTGCCATGTCCATCGACCTCTTCGGCCAGGTGGCGGCGGAGGGGATGGGAGGCCGTCAGTTCAGCGGCACCGGCGGTCAGGGGGATTACGTCCGGGGGGCCCAGATGGCCAAGGGGGGCAAGTCCTTCCTTGCCTTCAAGTCCACCCTGGGGACAAGCCCCGACGGCGCCCCCAAAAGCCGCATCGTGCCTTATTTCCCCCCGGCCACCATTGTCACCACCCCCCGGTCCGACGTGGAGTATGTGGTGACGGAGTACGGCATGGTGAATTTAAAGCACCTGACCGTCCGGGACCGGGCCAAAGCGCTCATCGACATTGCCCACCCCGACTGCCGGGGCGAGCTCACCGCCCAGGCAAAGAAGCTGGGGCTCATCTAACTAAGGAGGATTCTATGAAACTTGCAGTAACTTACGACAACGGCCAGGTGTTCCAGCACTTTGGCAAGACCGCTCAGTTTAAAATCTACGACATCACCCCCGAGGGGAAGGTGGGCTTTTCCATGGTCACCAGCACCGGCGGCCAGGGTCACGGCGCCCTGGCGAGCTTTCTGCGGATGCTGGGCATCAGCGCGGTGATCTGCGGGGGCATCGGCCCCGGGGCCCAGGCGGCCCTGGCGGAGCTGGGGATCACGGTGATTCCCGGCGTGGTGGGGGACGCGGACCAGGCGGTCCAGGACTTTGTGGACGGCAAGCTGGTGTCCAATACGGAAGCCCTGTGCAGCCACCATCCCAGCGGCGACGTGGGCTTCGGCTGCGGCCACCACACCTGCGGCGGCGGCTGCCAGAGCTGAAAACACAGAAAATCCCCCGGACATCCGTCCGGGGGATTTTTTTGGTTTGGGTCAGCGGGTGAAAGAGACGTCGGCGTTCTCCCAACCGGGGAGGAGGGGGTCTCCGGCGGTGTGGGTGACGGTGATGGCCTCTCCCTCCCGCTGGATGGCGAAGGTGCCCCAGAGGCTGCGGGCGTCTCCGGTGAGCTCAAAGAGCACGTCCCCGGGCCGGTAGGAGCCGGTGGCGCTGTCAGAGATGATGTAAAAGGTCCCGCTGAGGGTCTCCCCGCCGCTGGAGAAGGTCATGGTGCCGTCCTCAGCAAAGGACAGCTGGCCGGGCAGGTCCGCGGAGGTCCAGGTGCCCAGAAAGTCCGCCTGGGTCTCGCCGTAGCCGACAGAGTCATACCGGCTGAAATCGTAGAGAACCGGCTCCGCCGGCAGGTCCACCTGGCCGCTGCACAGGCTCAGGAAGGGGTTGAAGGAGCAGATCCGCCCATCGGCGCCCGTGAGGGTCACCAGCAGGTTGGGCATAATGTCGCTGATGTTGCAGACCAGAAGCACCGGCTCCCCGGTCTGGCTCTCGTAGAGGGTTTCCCCGGCCTCTCCCAGGTACTGGTTGCTCTCGTCTATCACAAAGGCCTGGACGGTGAGAGGGGCATCCGTCCGGACGGGGACCAGGCAGTAGACCTCGGACCCGGCAGCCCGCACGGTGTGGGCCTCGTCCATGTCCGCCAGGAAGGGGTAGTCCTCCACGAGACTGCTGCCGGAGAGGAAGTCAGACATGGCTTCCCCCTGGGAAAGGCTTCCCAGGAAGGCGATGGCGGCGTCTGCGCCGGCGTTCTGGGCTTCCTCCCGGAGCTGGGAGAGGGAAGGGGCCTCCTGGACCGGCTCAGAAGCCGGGGCAGGGTCCGGCTGAGGGTCCGGGGCGGGCTGAGACTCCTCCCCGCCGCAGGCGGTGAGACCCAGGGCCAGCAGCAGGCTCAGGAGAAGAGAAATGAGGGATCGCGGTTTCATAAGGGAACCTCCTTTTAGGTGGGGGTCATGTCTCCAGATCCAGGCTGGCCACGATATCCTGGACGTCCTGGCTCCAGACCGCCTCCCGGCTGTTCCCGGCAAAGTACAGGCAGGCGGCGTAGAAATCCTTGCCGTCCCGGCCCAGGTTCTTGCCCAAGTCCACCAGCACCGCGCTGTGCCAGCCGTCCTCTCCCTGGTAGAGGATGGCCTGGGCGTCATACCCGGCGGCGGTGAGCTGGAAGGACTCGAAATTCTGGCAGTCCTGGCCGGTGCTCTTGGTCTCGGCCACCTCCCGCCAGGAAGCAACCTGGTCCTTGCTGTCCAGCCGGGTGACCCAGACCTGCAGGCCGTCGTCGGAGACCAGGTCGGTGAGCCCGTCCCCGGCGGGGTGGAGCAGGGCAGTGGGGTAGGTGATGGAGTACAGGCCGCTGCAGGAGAAGCGGGCGGTGTCCGGGAGGGCTTCGGCCTGGGGTTCAGAATCACCGGCGGCCTGGTCAGAGGATACATTGTCCGATTCCTGGGCGGGCTCGAAGGTGCCCTCCTTGCAGAACACGCAGGCGGTGCCCATCAGGTTGATGGTGAGCCGGCCCCCTTCCAGGGTGCCGGTGGCCACGGTCTCGCCGCCCATGGTCATGGTGAAGGTGGTGCCGGAGAGGGACCACAGGCCCTCGTCGGGCTCCTCGCTGAGAAAGACGGTGGCCTTGCCCTGGGATGCCAGCTGAATCCACTGGCCGTCAGGGTTCAGGCTCATGCCCTCCACCTCCATGGAGGTGCACAGGTATTTGCCCAGGTTGGGGTCGCTGGAGTCGGCGTCCGCAGGCTGGGCGGCGGTGCTGCCGCAGGCAGCCAGCAGGAGAGCGGCAGCCAGGGTCAGCAAAAAAACAGGGAATTTCTTCATGGCAGATGCTTCCTTTGGGGAAAGGGGATTACTGAGCCTCGGCGGGCTTTTCAAAGACGCAGGTCATGCCCTGTAAATCCACCCGAATGGTGTTGTTTTCCAGGGTGCCGGTGGCCACAGCCTGGCCATCCACGGACAGGGAGAAGGCAGAATCCTCCAGGGTGTACTCAGCGTTGTAGGTCTGGCTCATCATGTAGAGGACAGCCTTGCCGTCGGCCTGCAGCTCGATCCATTCGTCGCCGCCGCCCAGGTTAACGTCTCCCATTACGATGGAGGTGCAGGTGTACTTGCCCAGGTTATCTTCGGCGGAGCTGCCGCAGGCGCACAGGGTCAGGGCCATGAGCAGAGCCAGGCACAAAGCGGTAAGTTTTTTCATGGGGTAATCTCTCCTTGTGTTTTTTTGACGCGGAAGGGAATAAAAAATCAGTTTTTATTATACCGCCAAAGAGGAGAAGCCGCAAGCCCGGAAAACAAAAAAAGACCTCCGGCCGAAGCCGGAGGTCTGTGCATTTAAGTCAGAAACTTAAATTAGTTGGCACCCTTGGGGTTCTGGGGATCGGTACGATCCTCGATCCAATACTTGCCGATGGGATCCTGAGAAGCGTCCTTGTTGACGTTGTGGGCGATCATCAGGGTCTGGTTGCGGTTCTCAACCTGCAGGGCGTT